>WLKR01000147.1 GCA_009701115.1 Actinomycetota bacterium
GGTCGTTACGCCTTTAGTCTGCAGAGGTTCGAAAGGTCGTCATGCAGACGTTGCTCGCAGTCACTGTTTCTCCCCGTGGATCAAAGTCATGGTCCCGCCGCGCGCTCGACCTCTTTATTGAGCAGTATCGGGCCAAGTTCCCCGAGGCCTGCATCCTCTACCGCGATACCTACGAAATTCCCCACCTGAGCTTCGAGGGTGTGCGGGCCGGGCGCAAAGCTCCCGACGTTCACTCGTCCGAGGAACAAGAGGCCATGAAACTCCAAGACGAGCTCGTCGACGAGTTGGTTCACGCCACCCACGTGGTGATCGCCTCGCCGATGTACAACTGGAGTGCCCCTTCGGCCCTCAAGGCCTGGGTCGACCAGATCGTTAATCTCCGGACCAACTTCACCACGCCCTCAGTCCTCGAGGCGACCGACGTCTCGATCATCATCTCCAGCGGCGGTATGTACGCCGAGGGGGACAACGCCCACCTCGACTCCTTCCGCCCCTGGATTAAGAACCTCTTTATGCGTTTTGGCCACACGGACGTCCATTTCATCAACGTGGAGCCCACCGGACCGATGGATCAGGGCGGCCTCGACGAGAACGACCCCGCCAGCGCGTGGACGAAGGCCCAGGCCCAGATTGCCGAGCGAATCGCGATTCTGCATCAGTAATTACCGGCCTTGAGAATCGGTAGAGTACAAAGTGCGGTCAGAGCCCTCTGGCCAACTCTCTGAGGGGGAAGTTATGCAGGTCAAGGCATCAGTTCTTATGGGTCTTAATGAGCCCTGGACGACCGAGATCATCGAAATCGATGAGCCCAAGTCCAATGAAGTAAAGGTCAAGATGGCCTTCTCGGGTATGTGTCACTCCGACGAGCACCTGCGCACCGGTGACATTTCCCAGGACCCCCAAGTCCTCGAGTTCCTTTCCGGCCGCAACACCATGTTCCCCATCATCGGTGGACACGAAGGTTCCGGCATTGTCGAGTCCGTCGGCCCGAACGTCACTGGCCTCAAGGCCGGCGACCACGTCGCCGTCTCCTTTGTACCTTCGTGTGGCAAGTGTGAGTACTGCGCCTCCGGTCGTCAGTACATCTGTGACCTTGGTGCCTCCACCTTGGCCGGTCCGATGATCTCCGACGGCACCTGGCGCCACACGCTCAACGGCGAGAACCTCAACCGCATGGCCCAGCTCGGAACCTTCTCCGAGTACATCGTCGTGCACGAGGCTTCATTGGTTCGTATCGAGCCCTGGTACGACCTCCGTGCCGCCGCATTGATCTCCTGTGGTATCTCGACCGGCTTCGGCTCGGCCGTCAACCGCGGCAACGTCCGTCCCGGTGACGTGGTTGCCGTTATCGGTTGTGGTGGTGTCGGTTCCGGCGCCATCCAGGGTGCCGTGCACGCCGGTGCTCGCGCCGTTATCGCTATCGACCTCGAGCCCTCCAAGGTCGAGCGCGCCAAGCAGATCGGTGCCACCCACGGTGCCAGCTCGGCTCTCGAAGCGGCCTTCAGCTTCATGGGCGAGTTGACCTCCGGTAAGAACTGTGACGTCGTGATCTTGACCCCCGGCGTCTTGACCGGTGAGTTGATTGAAGAGGCCCGTTCGATTACGGCCAAGGGCGGCACCATCGTGGCCACCGCCATTGCTCCGTACCACCAGAACGACGTCAAGCTCAACCTGTTCGGACTCTCGATGTTCAACCAGGAGCTCAAGGGCACCGTCTTTGGCTCCGAGAGCCCCCGCGTGCAGATTCCTCGCTTGCTCAAGCTTCACAGCGAAGGCAAGTTGATGATCGACGAGCTGGTTACCACTGAGTACTCGCTGGACGAAGTTCAGCAGGGCTACCAGGACATGTACTCCGGTAAGAACGTCCGAGGCGTAGTTCGCTTCGACTAGTTCGAATCTTCCGAGGCCCCCTCGATCTGGCTAGCGCTGGGTTGAGGGGGTTTCGTTTTTCTTGAGCAGTGCTTGGAGCCCACCGGTGGCAAAGGTGATGGTCGGCTTGACGGCACGCCACGAGCGAGCCTCCCAGGCGCCACGCCACACGCCGGTGGCGTAGGCGACGTCGTCTATCAGGGCTACGGGTGCGTCGATAAGGACGTGACGCTTGGCGCTGCGCACCTTCCATACCGTGCCGGCCAGCAAGAGAACGCCCGAGACTGAACGGGTCCGCTTCGAGAGCAACCCCACAATCAGCAAGGGTGAGTAGGAGCGAACGATGGCTTGCGCCAATGGTCCGCCCGAGGTGGCGATGCCCTTGGTGACGACTCTTTGGGCCACTTCGTCACGGTCCTCTAATGATTCTGGGAGCTTGTCCTTTAACCCCCGGGTGGCAATCGCCACCGTCGAAGCCGTCCACTTCGGTTGTCGGAGCAACAGCGTCAACCAACTGGCCAGTGTCCACGCATCGACCCGGAGGGGAGAGAGTTCGTTGGGGTGACGCTCGGCGAGCGTCGCCGCGCTTCGACCGTACCCGTGGCGTTGACGCAGCCACTTGCGAGTATCAGGTCGGGAACGGTGATGCTGCACCACGTCGGGCCGGTATTCGACGAGCCAGCCACGTTGGGTCAGACGCCAAATGAAGTCAACGTCCTCACCGGTGCGGAGCGACTCGTCAAACCCCTCGCCAAAGGCCGTGCGGCGAATGACGAGTGATGCCGTGGGCACGTAGGAGACACGGGCGCGCGGAACCACGAGGCCACCGGACGGACCGAGGTCGAGCGGACCGTGTCGCGATTCATACTTGCCCAAGACGCCTTCGCCGTCGGATCCCATGATGCGTGGGGCCACGGCCGCCACCAAAGGATCGCGGAACGCGCCGCTGAGCCGGTCCCATTCACTGCGACAGTTGGAACTTTCGACATCGGAATCGAGAAACCAGACGTAGGGGGTTGCTACGAGACTGGCTCCGTGATTACGAGCTGCGGCCGGTCCTTGGTTAGAGGGGAGGCGCACGTAGGTGGCGCCATTGGTCTCGACGAGTGTGTGCAGTTCCTTGCCTCGCGGCGAACAGTCGTCGATAACGATGACGGCGACGCCTCGAAGACGGGGTAGGAGGGACTGCAGCCCCGACAGATCGTTAAAGACGGGAATGACGATGGTGACGTCAGCGAGGGGTAACGGTTCGGTGTCGACCAGTCTCAGGATTCCCTGCTGGCGGAGCGACCGAGCCAATCGTTGATTTTCGGGTGTCACGGGTGCACCGTCTTGCCAGGACCGTAGTGCTCGGATGGCGCCGCTATTGAGGCGCAGGAGGCGCCAGGGGTGACCACCGGTAATGACCTGGTCGCCAATGAATTCCACAGAATCATCGACGCGAACGTGTTGGCCCACAGGAATTGGCGCCTCGGCGGGGCTTGAAGCGGCAGGAATCAGTGGGGCCACAGGGACAGTCTCTCATGATGAATCTGGCGAAAGGCGGCTAGAGGTGTAAGCAGTTCTCGATGGATGATTCCAGAGCCGATATGGCACACCGGCATCGTTCTGTCCGGACCCTCTTTCAGCAGGGGTGCAGCCAATTGTCATCAGCATCAATAATGTACGTAAGCGTTACATATCGATGGGATTCTTGATGCGAAAACAAGTATGCATAACGCTTCTTTGCCTCCTCACCATAGGAGGTTTTATTGCCGAAAGAGTTTACAAAACGTCGTGGGTGACGCGTGTCGAAAACGATGTATCAAAAAATTTCAATGTTGAAGTTACTGGAACGTCTCAGGTGGACGCAGGTGGTTCATCGGGGAACAAACTTCTTTACATCACAATCCGACCTAGACAGTCGAGTGGTGGGATCGCACTTATTGAAAAGTCTGTAATAACTTCATTGAGCCAGAATAAATGGAAAATGTCAGGCCCAAATGTATTAGTTAAAGACAGTATCGCTGTTGAAGTGTGGACCTGTGAGCATCTCGGCAATCTGGTCTCTAGCGATCGCACAATGAATCTGTATGTTCCAAA
>WLKR01000148.1 GCA_009701115.1 Actinomycetota bacterium
GGCCGTGCCCGCCAAGAAGGCCGTGCCCGCCAAGAAGGCCGTGCCCGCCAAGAAGGCCGTGCCCGCCAAGAAGGCCGTGCCCGCCAAGAAGGCCGTGCCCGCTAAGAAGTCACCGGCCAAGAAGGCGCCCATAAAGAAGGCCGTGCCCGCTAAGAAGTCACCGGCCAAGAAGATCGTGTCGCCCAAGAAGGCCGTGCCCGCAAAGAAAACTGCTGGCGGTAAAAAAGTCGCCGCGGCTAAGCCTGTCGCGCTGACACCCGCTCAAAAGGCGCGCGAAACCGCACGCAAACTTCGTGAAAAAGAGTTGGCCGTAAAGGCAGCCGCTAAGAAGCGCGAAGCAGATGCGAAGGCTCGTGAAAAGGCTGCCGCTCAAGCACGTGCCGCTAAGGCCGCTGAAGTCCTCGCTGCCAAGAAGGCTCGTGAAAAGGTCGCCGCGGACAAACTGCGTGCCAAGGAAGACGCCAAGAAGGCCCGCGAAGCCGAGACACTTCGGAAGCAAAAAGAGCGTGAAGCGGAAGTTGCTCGCAAGATTCGCGAAAAAGAGGCGATTGAAAGCGCGAAGCGTCGTGAAATCGAAGCTAAGCAGCGAGCCAATGAGAAAGAGCGCCTCCGTCGTCAAAAGGAGATGGAACGCCGCGAGCTCGAAGAGCGCAAGCGCCGTGAGCGGGAAGAGGCAATTCGCGTAAAGGCTGAGGAAGAATTGGCGCGTAAGCGTTCTTCAAAGCCGTACACCGATGACCAGGCATTCCTCGACGAGATTAAGGCGCTCCTAGTTTCTGAGCTGGAGATTACGAATCAGCAAGTCACAGCATTGGACTCTCAGGCCGATGAACTACTAGTCGACCGTGAGCACGTGGAATTCGATGGTGAGTCAAATATGGACTTCGGTACCGACTTTGACCGCGAGCAGGTCAAAGAACACGCCGAGCGGCTCCGTGATAAGTCTGAGCAGATTACGGTTGCGCTCCAGCTGGTAGCGGAACGTTCGTACGGTCGATGTGACAACTGTTACGAGCGCATCCCTAAGGATCGGTTGCGGTTCCAGATTCCGGCCTTCCTCTGCACCTCTTGCCGCGTTTTCTTCTAATTCGCTATCGACTCTCAGCGGTGATAGCGACCCTGGTCGTTGCTGTCGACTTGGGGAGCAAGCAGTTGATACAGCAGTATCTCGATGGAGCCGTTAACGGCGGCGGTTTTTTGTCACTCGTTCCAGCAACCAATTCTGGATTCAGTTTCAGCGCTATGAGCGGCCATACGGCGGTAACGGTGCTGTTGGCGACTACGGCTCTGCTTTTTTGCGCACGCCTTTTGACGCGAGTTCAGTCCAAGGTTGCCACGGTGGCGCTTGCATTCATCATCGGTGGCGGGCTTTCAAATTTGCTCGACCGCGCTTTTCACGCTGGACAAGTGAGCGACTTCATAGGTGTTTCAACCTGGTTTGTCTGTAATGGCGCAGACATTGCCATCTCCCTAGGGGTGGTCCTGCTACTTGTGCCATTCTGTACGGGTCGGAAAGTGTTGCACTAATGAGTGATGAGTTTGTAGAAGATGAAGGTGGCGAAAGCCTCGAGGTCACGGTGCCATACACCTTGGATGGCATGCGCATTGATCGAGCGCTGGCTATTCTGACCGGCCTGTCTCGTGCGGAAGCGCAGGCGATCTTGGAAGATGGTCGTGTCCAGATCAACGAGAAGGTCATTTCCAAGGCCTCGTATCACCTCGAAGACGGGCAGCGCCTCGTGGCTCAATTGCCAGTCCCAGATGATGGTTTCGTACTTCCGGATGCGGACGTACCGGTTGATGTCGTCCTTGAAGATGAGCAGTTTCTGGTTATTAACAAGCGTGCCGATCAAGTGGTGCACCCAGGCGCTGGACGAGTCGGCGGATCGTTGATTGCTGGCGTATTGGCTCGGTATCCCGAGATCGCGCAGCTCTCAACTGAAGGTATCTGTGAACCTCGGCGTCCAGGTGTCGTTCATCGCCTAGACCGAGGCACCTCGGGCCTCTTGGTAGTGGCACGCACTGAAGAGGCGTTCGATTCACTCTCCGACCAGTTGGCTGATCGAACCATGGGTCGCACGTACTTGGGATTAGTCGAAGGTCACGTCGTGGAGTCTCGTGGTGTCGTTGACGCACCCCTAGGGCGCTCTACACGGACTCCAACGATGATGACTGTCCGAAGTGATGGTCGGCCGGCCCGAACCGGCTACGAGGTGATTGAGCGGCTTGAGAAGCCTCGCCTGCAAACACTCCTACGGCTCCGACTCGATACCGGTCGAACCCATCAAATTCGCGTCCATTTGTCAACCATTGGTCACTCGGTGGTTAATGATGCGAAGTACGGGCACCGACGCGACAAGCGACTAGAGCAGGACCGTTTCTATCTGCACTCTGCGAAGTTGACGTTCCTTCATCCCAGCACTGGCGAGACCGTTACAACGATTGCTCCGATGCCTGATGACCTACGGGCGCTAACGCCCGACGCGCCAGACTGCTAGGCGTTTTCGTGCTGCGACAGGACTTCAGGGTCCTCGCGCAGAATCTCTAGAGCCTCTTCTTCAGCGCGACGAACACGGCGTACGCCAATGTCCATCTTCTGAGCGGTGGCTTGGAGAGAGAGCGGCGTTCCACCGTTGAGGCCATAGCGGAAGTTCAAGACGTCGCGCTGCAGATCGGTGAGCTGATTGAGAGCACCCTTGAGCTGCTCGTGCATCATGTTGCGCTCGATGCCTTCAATCCAAGAATCATCGTTGCTGCCAACCAATTCACCCAGAGTGGTGGTGGAGTCAGATGATGCGGGCTGGTCGAGGCTGGCGGTCACCGATGGCAGGTTCTCCAGTTGGAGGCGCTGCGTCCGGTTGATCCCCGTGGCTTCAAGAATCTCGTCATCGGTAGGACGACGGCCAAAGAGTGAAGTCAACTCAGCAGTAGCGGCCTCGAGGCGCTGCAGTTGCTCGCCGACTTCGAGGGGGATGCGGATGGTGCGACCGTGCTGCTGAACGGCACGCTGGAGAGATTGACGGATCCACCAGGTGGCGTAGGTGGAGAACTTGAATCCACGCTCCGGCTCGAACTTCTCAACGGCGCGCATGAGTCCAAACGTGCCCTCCTGCAAGAGGTCGGCCATTTCGACGCCACGGTCTTGGTAGCGGCGTGCCCAGTGGATTACGAGTCGGAGGTTTCCAGCGATCATCTGCTTCTTCGCTTCGGCGTCACCGTCTTGTACGCGCTTGGCTAGCTCGACCTGCTCGTCGTAGTTAGGCATGGGGTACTTGTCGAGGTCGCGCATGAAAAGCGCCAACATGTCATTCGATGAGTTGGTGGTTCGGCGGTTGTTTGTACTCACTTCTGGTCTCCTTAAGGAACAGTTGAAAACACAACATTCGCCAGTCGGGGGGACTGACAATCAGTATTTCACTACCGATATGTGAGTAAGTTACCACTCGGTAACCAGGCCCGATGGTCAGAACTGTTTCGGGAAAGTAAAAGGTTCCTAAGAACCGCTGACGGCGTTTCCGCGAGCCCGATCGACCATGTCGGCCAAGGTGTAGCTGGCCAGATGATCGGCCATGTGGTGCCCCACTTCGGCCCAAACGGCAAGCAGGGCACACTGCCCCTCGTGGTCACAGGCGTCATCTTCGTGGGGGGCACCAAAGTCGCCGGCCACGATCGGACCGTCCACGGCCGCCACAATTTCCCCCAGAGTCAGGTCATCTGGTGGTCGGGTTAGGACGTAGCCACCGCCGACGCCCCGCTTGGAGGTGACGATACCGGCGCCTTTCAGGGAGAGCAGGATCTGCTCTAAGTAGGGCTGGGGCAGACCCGTTCGCTCGGCGATGTCACGGACCGAAGTGGGCCCGGAGTTCTCGTCGTGCAGGGCGAGGCTCAAGAGGGCACGGCTGGCGTAGTCACCTCGGGTCGACACTCTCACTCGGCAAGATTACCCC
>WLKR01000149.1 GCA_009701115.1 Actinomycetota bacterium
ACTCTTGGTGCCACTGGCCGCCGCCGGTTTGGTGGCCTTGATGACGGTGGCCATTGTCACCGTTCACCGCAAGAACGGATTCTTCGTCTACAACGCCGGCCAGGGTATTGAATACTGCTTGATGCTGATTGTCTTGGCCATCACGGTTGGCAGTTTTGGTGGCGGCAAGTACTCGATTGACCACGCCCACACCTTCGTTACCTGGTTTGATCGCCCCATGCACGCCTTCCTCACCGTCACGGTCGTGGGCTTCGGCGGAGCGCTGCTCCAACTGGCTGCCGTGTACCGTCCCGGCAAGGTCAAGTAGGCATAAGTACCGACTTTCTGGAAATCCCGTAATATGTGACTAGTTCGGTCAAGAATTGACCGGAGTGACAAAACGAGGTTCCCGTGTCGATTACCGTGCGCATTCCCACCGTCTTGCGTAGTGCCACTGGCGGCGCTGCAACCATCAGCGCTATTGGCTCGACAATCGGCGAAATTCTGGCCCAGTTGGCCTCGGACCACCCTGGTGTGCAGCCCCAACTCTTTAATGAGGACGGCACGCTCCACAAGTTCTTGAACGTCTACGTCAACGACGACGACGTTCGCTACCTCGGCGGCCTCCAGGCTCCGGTGGCCGACGGTGATGAAGTGACGTTGCTGCCCGCCGTCGCCGGTGGTTTCGCGTGACCCGATACGGCTCGGTGCTTGACCTGATTGGCAATACGCCGGTCATCGATACCAGCGCCCTGTCACCTAAGCCCAACGTCAAAATCTGGACGAAGCTCGAAGGTCGCAACCCGGCCGGATCGGTCAAGGACCGCGTCGCCTATTCACTCATTACGACCGCCGAAGCTGATGGTCGTTTGATTCCCGGCCAGCCGGGCCAGACACTTATCGAACCATCGAGCGGCAATACCGGTATTGCCTTGGCGATGGTCTGTCGTATGCGGGGGTACCACCTCAAGGTCGTGCTGCCCTCCAACGTTTCGATTGAACGGCGTCAACTGCTCGAAGTCTGGGGTGCCGAAATCATTGAGTCACCCGGCAGCGAAGGCAGCAATGGCGCGGTTCGCCGCGCCCAGCAGTTGGCCAAGGACAACCCCGACTGGGTCTTTTTGTACCAGTACGCCAACCCCGCCAACCCGCTGGCCCACTACACGACCACAGGTCCCGAGATATTCAAGGACGTTCCGGAGATCACGCACTTCGTGGCCGGTCTCGGTACTTCGGGCACCTTGATGGGTGTGGGCAAGTACCTCAAGGAACAGAATCCTGACGTTCAGGTCTGGGCCATCGAGCCACCGAGTGGCGAGATGGTTGACGGTCTTCGCTCGCTCGAAGATGGCTACATCCCACCAATTTTCACGGACAACAACGGGGCCGAGCTGCTCGACCGCAAGGTCGTCGTGCGCCCCAAGGAGTCTTTGGAGTGGACCCGCCGCATGTCAGAAATCGGTCTGTTTGTCGGTATCTCTTCGGGCGCCATCATGGCCGGGGCCGTGAAGTGCGCTCTGACGATTCCTGACGACCAGGAAGCCCACATCGTCACCATCGCTTGTGACGATGGCTGGAAGTACCTCTCCACCGGCGCCTGGACCGACGACCTCGACGAAGTTGTCGAGCGCGCCAAGCGAATCATCTACTTCTAGTTCCAACTGCACTACCGTTCTCTCGTAACTTTCGAGAGGATTTGGCATGAGTGAAGTACTTCGCGCGGATGGTCGGGCTAACGATCAACTACGACCCATGAGTTTTGAGCGTGACTTCACCGTCTTCGCGGCCGGTTCAGTTCTCGTCACCTTCGGACGGACTCGCGTCCTCTGTACCGCCTCAGTCGCCGAAGAAGTGCCCCGTTGGCTCAAGGGCAGTGGTCGTGGCTGGGTCACGGCTGAATACTCCATGTTGCCGGGTTCGACGCCCGATCGGGCCAGTCGTGAGGCGGCCAAGGGTAAGCAGTCTGGACGGACGCAAGAGATTCAGCGTTTGATCGCTCGTAGCCTGCGGGCCGTCACCAACCTGGAGCTGATGCCCGACGTGCAGATCACGGTCGACTGCGACGTATTGCAGGCCGACGGGGGAACGCGGACCGCCTCCATCTGTGGTGGCTACGTTGCCCTGCACGACGCTCTGACCCGTCTCGTGGCCGAAGGCGTCATCGGCCAGCACGCGCTGACCGATGCGATTGCCGCTATCTCCGTAGGAATCATTGACGGGGTGCCGATGTTGGACCTTCCCTACGAGGAAGACTCCCGTGCCGACGTCGACATGAACGTAGTGATGACTGGATCAGGTGACTTTGTCGAAGTGCAGGGAACAGCCGAGCACACCGCCTTTTCCCGCAGCCAACTCAACAGCCTGTTAGACCTCGCCGACGGTGGACTCAAGCACATCATCGAGGCCCAACGTTCGATACTGGCCACCGCACCAACGCCTCGTCAACGATGAGGACCTACGTCCTCGCTACCGCGAACCCCGACAAGGCCCAAGAGATCCGGGCCATTCTCGACGGCTTGGACGTAACGCTGATTCCTCGTCCCGATGACGTTCCTGAAGTCATCGAAGATGGCGAGACGCTCGAAGACAACGCGTTGCTCAAGGCGAGAGCACTCTGTGAGGCGACCGGGATGGCGGCGATCGCTGACGACACCGGACTCTTTGTTGACGCTCTGAATGGCGCACCGGGCGTCTATTCGGCCCGCTACGCCGGCGAGGATGCGACCTACGCCGATAACTGCGCCAAGATGCTCCGTGAACTGACGGGTGTGGACGCGGCGAAGAGAACGGCCCGCTTCCGCACGGTGGCGGCTGTGGCCTACCCCGACGGCTCCTGGTTTGTGGTCGATGGCGAAGTAGAGGGCCATATTGCCGAGGAGCCCCGCGGGGAGAATGGCTTCGGCTACGACCCAATCTTCGTACCAGAGGGGACGAAAGGGCGATCGATGGCCCAGCTGGCTCCCGAGGAGAAGCACGCCCTGAGTCACCGCGGCAATGCCTTCCGGGCGCTCGCCGACGCCTTCTCGGAGCGCTGACCGACTACACGGGCGTTGACTTTAGGGTGCAGACGTGAAAACGACTGTGGAACTTCCAATGTTCCCCCTCTCAACGGTGCTCTTCCCCGGGCAGCCCATTCCGTTGAACGTTTTCGAACAGCGTTACCGCGACATGGTCTCTGATATCGGCCCCGATGGGGAGTTTGGAATCTGTCTTATTGAACGGGGGAGTGAGGTCGGCGGTGGCGACGTGCGCACCAGCG
Organism: Actinomycetota bacterium; assembly: GCA_009701115.1. The sequence continues at coordinate 3,239 of WLKR01000149.1, forward strand.
TCGGCACGCTCGCACGCGTCCTCCACTTGCAATCACTTGAAAACGAGACCTACTTCTTGATCGCCGGTGGTGAGCGTCGGTTTGTGGTCGAAGAGTGGCTCAGCGAAGTGCCCTACCCCCGCGCCCGAGTTTCATTCCTCGAAGATGATGAGACTCCTACGCCCGCGATTTTGAGTACAGCGATCTCTTCAGTGCGGGCCGTGCGTCACCTCGAGAGTGAGATCGATATCGATTCGGGTGCGAACAGTATCTGTGACTTTGACGACGACCCCGTAGTGGCCGCATGGCAGTGCTGCTCGTTCTCACCCATGGGCGCCATGGACCGTCAGTCAGTACTGCAGACGGCCAACGTCGATGATCGCTTGCGCTTGGTGTCAGAAATTTGTTGCGAGCGGTACGGCGACTTACAGCGCCGAATGCAGATTGACGAGTAGTTCTTAACGAACTTCGTAGAGGTCTACGACGAAGATCAAGGTTTCGCCGGGCTTGATAACGCCACCAGCTCCCTGATTGCCGTAGCCCAAGTGGGCGGGAATGACCAGTCGACGTCGACCGCCAACCTTCATACCCTGAACGCCCTTATCCCAGCCGCCGATGACGTAACCGGCACCGAGGGGGAACTCAAATTTTTCGTTGCGGTTCCAGGAGGCGTCGAACTCTTCACCAGTGGAAGCGGCGATGCCCACGTAGTGGACCAGGACA
>WLKR01000015.1 GCA_009701115.1 Actinomycetota bacterium
AGGATGCCGATGGCGAACCGACGGGGCAGTTTGCCGAGACGGCGATGGCCCTCATCTTTGATGCGGTCGGCGCCATGCGGCAAGAAACTAAAGCATCTCTGGATTCCGGAGCCCAGCTGGCCCGACTCGCGGGAGTGACGACGCACTCGGATCTTGCCGTGCGCATTCTGGGTCGAGTGTTTGATGAGTATTCGGCTCACGCTGCTTCGGGAGAACTCCCGGTACGGGTCGTCATTTCACCTCACATGCACGAGACGTTTCGCCGCCTCTCGAACGCGGAAGCTCTTGAGCTAGTCCAATCAATCCGAGGACGTTGCAATGACCGTTTCTTTCTTGGTCCCTTGAAGTGGATCTCAGATGGTTCAATCCAGGGTTTCACGGCGGCACTGAACTGGCCCGGTTACTGCAACGGCAGTGAGGATGGTCATCTCCTCCTCGATCGAGCCACGATCATCGAGTCGGTTCTGCCGTTTCACCGGGCCGGTTTTCAGGTGGCCATCCATGCCAACGGGGACCGCGCTATTGATGAGACATTGCTGGCGCTGCGAGATGTTGTCGCGTCCGATCCCCGAGACGATCATCGGCACCGGATTGAACACGCTCAGATGATGTCACCGGAGCAGTTGGATGCTGCCGCTGAGCTCGGGATCGCTCTTAACTTCTTTTCGAATCACCTTTTCTATTGGGGCGATATCCACTACACGACCACCATGGGCCCCGAACGAGCCATGCGCAGCAACCCGGCGAAGAGTGCATTGCTGAAGGGGATCAAGATTTCGATTCACTCAGATGCGCCAGTCACTCCCGTCGCACCTCTGTTCACGATGTGGTGCGCCGTTAACCGGGTGACCCGCACGGGCATGATCCTCGGGGAAGGGGAACGATTGACCCCGCTGGAAGCGTTGCGCGCGGTGACGCTCGGCGCCGCCGAACTGATGCACCTTGAACACGAACTGGGGTCGATCACCGTCGGCAAGCTGGCCGACTTCACGGTCCTAGCTCAGAACCCCCTGACGACCGATCCGATGGAGATCAAGAACATCCCCGTGGTGGGGACGGTGCTAGCCGGAGTGCCGACCTAGTTCGCTTCGTCCGGAGCCTCAACTGCAAGGTGCGGCATCTTCTTATCAAGCCACGAAGGCAACCACCAGTTCGCGTTACCAAAAAGGTGCATCATCGCCGGCACCAAAATGGTTCGCAGGATGAATGCATCGAGGAATACGGCGGCCCCGAGGCCGATGCCGAACTCCGCAATCACTCGCTCGCCACCAAAGACGAAGGCCACGAAGACGGAAATCATGATGAGGGCGGCGGCGGTAATGACCCGACCGGTATCGGCCTGTCCCCGCAATACGGAGTGCTTGTTGTCGCCGGTATGGACCCACTCTTCGTGCATGCGACTCACTAGGAATACTTGGTAGTCCATGGAGAGTCCAAAGAGAATGGCGATCATGATGACAGGCAAGAAGGACTCAATGGGGCCACTGCCAACGTTCAGAAGTGAACCACCCCAACCCCATTGAAAGACGGCAACCACAACGCCGAAGGACGCCCCGGCGGCCAGCAAGTTCATGAGGGCGGCTGTGGCAGGAATCAAGAGACTTCGGAATGCAATCAGCAGGAGGAGGCAGCCCAGGAGCACAATCACACCAATGAAGAGGGGCAGTTTGTCGGACAACGTGCGAGCGAAGTCATCGAAAATGGCGGTTGCCCCACCCACGTAGGCGTGGAGTGTGGTCCCCTGTGTGAAATCGGGGATAGTCGTAGTTCGTAAAGACTTAATCAAGTCCGAGGTTGCGATGTCGGAGGGACCGGACTTCTGGAACACCATCAACAACGCCACCTTGCGGTCTTCGCTGATTTGCAAGGGCGCCACTTGAGCGACATTGGGATTCTGGCTAATAGCCGCGGCCAGGTTGCTCATGGTCTCGAGGTCATTGGCGTTAGTGATGGGCGCCACGATTTGAAGAGGTCCATTGAACCCGGGGCCAAAACCCTTCGAGAGCAGGGAGTAGGCCTTGTACGTCGTACTGGACTGGGGATCAGTGCTCTGATCGGCATTGCCGAGGTGCAGAGAAAAGTAAGGGACAATCAAAACGCTAATCACCGCGATGGCTGCAATGGCGAGGGGAACGGGACGCTTGGCCACAAAGGCGCTCCACTGATCCCAGCGGGGGTGCTGGCTCTCGTGCGAGCCACCTTCTTGAGCCAGCTGACGACGACTACGTCGACTGAGTGCCCGCATGCCCATGACACTCAACAGAGCTGGAAGGAGCGTGATGGCGGCAAACATGGTGATCAACACCGTCACCGATGCGGCAATCGCTACGCCGTTAAGAAAGCTGAGTCGGAGCACCAACATGCCGAGCAGCGCGATGCAGACGGTGGCACCGGCAAAGAGCACTGCTCGTCCTGACGTATTGACGGCCGTGGCAACGGAGTCCTCCACGCTCATGCCCTTGAGCAGACTCTGGCGGTAGCGAGTCACGATGAAGAGGGCGTAGTCGATTCCGACACCGAGGCCAATAAGCGAGGCGAGCTGGGGGGCAAAGGTCGCGATGGAGAAGGTGTGAGTCAATAGCCCGATAGCGGCCGAGGCTGTGCCCAGCGCAAAGATTGCAGTTCCGAGTGGCAGCAGCATGGCCAAGAAGGAGCCAAAGGCCAAGATCAAGATGATTCCCGCTGCCAGGATGCCAAAGAGCTCTCCGGGATTGCCCTTGGGCTGGTTGAGTTCGCTGATGGCCCGGCCACCGAATTCAACTTCGAGTGAAGCGGTGCGCAGTTTCGAAGCCTTATCGACAACGGCGCGCACATCTTCTTTCTTCAACGTGAAGGCCGAGCCCGTGAATATCACGGTGGCGTAAGCAATCGATGAATCCTTCCGACTGATCTGGGCGGCGCCCTCTTTCGTAAAGGGGCTCACAACGAGGGCCACGCTTGGAAGCGTGCGTATCTCGGCCAGCGTCTTGGTGATTGCGGCCTGGGTTGCGGGGTCGCCGAGGGACGTGCCGTTTACGGCATGGAACACAACGCTGTCCTGGTCACCTTTCTCGGTCTGACCAAAACCTTGCACCAGCAGACCCAGCGCCTTCGTGGACTCGGTGCCGGGCAAGTTGAAGGTGTCACGGAAGTTGGTGCCGAGCGAACCCGATGCACTAGTCAGCCCGACGAACAGGGCAATCCAGAGCAAAATGACGGAAAAGCGATGACGAACACACCAACGAGCGAGCGATGACATAGAACTCCTAGGAGACTGACGAGGGGGGGTGGCAAACCGAAGTTCGCACGGTCACCTTACCGGTGCTTCCGGCCCGAATGACCCCGTGGATTACCTTGAGAGAAGGAGGAAGTGATGACGATAGAGCCCCACGCTTCACCCTTTCCGGGCCATGAGTATCCCCAGCAACTCCCATTGGTAGATCGTCGAGAGCCCGGCCGACCCGCTCCATGGTTGTCGAGAAGTGCTGAGGGCTGGTCTTCACTTACAACTGAGGAGATTTCCCTCCGACTGCGTGGCCACTATGTCGTCGATCCAGGCCACTTGCCGGAAATCAATGACGAGCTGGCGCACTATAAATATGTTGAAGGGGCCGAAGTCCGCCAGTCCGCTGTCTTGCTCTGTCTCTTCGATAGTGAAGAAGGCTTACAAATTGTTCTCACACGCCGGGCGGCGCACTTGAAAAATCATCGTCACGAAGTGGCGTTTCCTGGTGGACGGTGCGAGGTTGACGAAACACCAACACAAACTGCAGTTCGCGAAGCTTATGAAGAAGTTGGATTGGCTCCCGATGCCCTCACGGTCGTTGGCTTCCTGACACCGATCGTCACGATGGCGAGCAATTCATCTATTTACCCCGTTGTGGCTGTCCACGCCGGTACGCCGAAATTTGTGATTGACCCCAATGAGGTCGACCGGGTCTTCACTGTGCCATTGGCAGACCTTTTACATGTTGAGGCATTTGCTGAAGAACGATGGTGGAGAGCCAGCCGCCGCCCTACTGCCGATGATGGTTCGTTCCCCGTCTCTTTCTTCAAGGTACCGGGCGATTTGGTCTGGGGAGCAACGGCACGAATTCTCACGGAATTTCTCGAATTTATTTCCCGTGAAACAATTCTGTAAGGAATCTTTATTAGCCCTCCGCTAAATTTACTTTCCTAGTCCTGCTAGGGTAGAAGAGTTAATTAATTTAAGTTGAGGAGGCACCGTGAAGGCCAACGCACTGCATATTTCGGAAATGCCCCCAACTTCTCTTGCTGAACCGGTCCGCGTCGTAGTTCCCGGAAGCACTCCTCACCCGTTCAAATTGTCAATCGTCATGCCGGTTTACAACGAAGTCGTCACGGTGGAGCGCGTTGTACATTCCATCTTGGATCTTCACCTCCCGTGCGCCTTCGAAGTAATTGTGGTTGACGATGGGTCGACCGATGGTTCTTCGATCATCCTCGAGCGCCTGACTAGCGACAACGTGCGGGTGATTCACCACCCAGTTAATTCCGGGAAAGGTGCCGCTGTGCAGACCGGGCTGGCCGCCTCTACTGGGACACACCTCTTAGTTTTTGATGCGGACACGGAGTACGACCCGCACGACATTGCACGTCTCGTCCGCCCCTTGCTGGCCGGTCGGGCGGAAGTTGTTTTTGGTAGTCGGATGTCTGGCTTTGGCACTGTCCACCCGTCGCTACACCATTTAATTGGAAATCGCATCATGACGTGGACGGCCAACATTATTTACGGGGCCGCCATTTCTGACTTACACACTTGTCTCAAGCTGCTACCCATTCCGCTGCTGCGTTCTATGAGACTCGTCGAAAAAGGCTTTGGTCTTGATACTGAGATTGCTAGTGAGATGTTGCGCTTAGGTTTTCGCCCGTACGAGATGCCCATTTCCTACGTGGGCCGCTCCGTCCAAGAGGGTAAGAAGATTCGTTTCTCGGACGCCATCCGAAGTGTCTACATCCTCCTCAAGGTTCGCGTAATTCGACGCCGCGTGAAATACGGCAACCGGGACTTAGAGCTACTGCCTAAGACCTGCGTGGTTGAGTACGGGAGCTCGAACGCTTGAAGTCCTCGTTTTTAACGCGTCGCTGGACACCGATGATGGTGATCTTGGCCGTGCTGGTTGTCTTCGGGGGCACCATGTTCAACTCGGTGGTCCGCGCCACGGGCGGCACCTACCTTCCTAAGCCCTTCACGGCCATCGGCGTAGCCGACCCCGTTAAGAACTTCACCGGCTTTCCTGGCGGTGCCAACCCCCGCGTCTCGATCTATAACGGCACAACAAAGTCAAAGACCTACCACTGGCGTTCGGTATTGAAGGGCGAGGTCCGAGAAACGGGCGCGATCCGCGTGGGCGTAGGTGAGACTCGCTACTTTCGCGTCAGCCTCGGTAACACCACGAAGTTTGATGTTGTGCGAGTGGAGTTAGTGGGTATGCCCCAGTTTGTGGAACTGCAGGTCTATCCCCGTGCACCCGAGTCGCACGTCCCAATCGTGCCAACGACCACCTCTACCACGGATCTGACCAATATCACAGGTGACAAGTTGAAGAACAAGCTCAAGAACGTGGGTAAGAACCGCGGAAATAACTAGTGCCATGAAAGCGCCAAAGGTACGGGTCGCCGTTGTCTCTGACGCCGTACTTCCTTGGCACCGAGGTGGCAAGGAGCTGCGCTACCAACAGCTCTTTACGCGGTGGCCGGCGGAAAATCTGGATGTGACGGTGTACACCATGAAGTGGTGGGGCGACGCCCCGCCACCGGGACCCGTAGCCTTCAGCGCCCTCTGTCGTCGCTATCGGCTGTACCACGGCGAACGACGTTCAATACACCAAGCCCTAATGTTTGCACTGGCGACCTTCAAAATGCTCTGGAAGAAGTATGACGTCATTGAGGCCGACCACATGCCGTACCTACAACTCTTTCCACTCCGGATTGTGGCAACAATTCGACGGGTGCCTCTCGTCGTTACCTGGCATGAAGTGTGGGGTCGTGGCTACTGGCGCGAGTACCTCGGACCCGTTGGCTTTGTCGGTGCGTTTATTGAGTGGATGGCGACGAAGTTGCCATCGGCGATAGCGGTCGTGTCCGAGGGGAGCGCCACTCGCCTTCGTGAGATGAACGTGCCATCACGGAAAATTCATATTGTTCCCAACGCCCTAGATCAAGAAGAGCTCAATCGGATCACGGCCTCACCGCAGGCACCATCCATTCTTGTGGTGGGGCGATTGATGAGTCACAAACGGGTCGACCTCACCCTTCGGGCCCTCCAGCAAATTCCAGGGGAGACCCTCGGGATAATTGGATCAGGCCCCGAGCATGACCAATTGATGAAACTGAGTCACGAGCTTGCCATCGCCGATCGAGTGACATTTTTTGGAGACGTGGCCGACCACGAGGAAGTGCTCGGTTTGATGAAGGGTGCCACCGTCGTATCGCTCCCGTCGGAGCGAGAGGGATTTGGCATCGCCGTTGGCGAAGCCCTAGGTCTCGGGACACCCGTTGTGACCTCGGATCACCTCGATAACGAAGCGCGGAAGTTGGTCAGTGACGGCCTGACTGGATCGGTCATACCGGCCGGAGACGTCACGGCACTGGCCCGCGCACTCCAATTCTGGCTCGACGCGGACACCAATGGGGCATTGATTACAGAGCGTTTCTGGGGGCAACACCAGGACTTGAGTTGGGACGCCGTAGCCACGCTTTATGCCGATTTACTGCGAGAAACCCTCTAGTGAATTCCAATTCACGGCTAATAAGTACCGGACTAGATTTACTGTGTTCCTTGGGACCTGAGGCAGTTGCCCCCATGGGGACAGCGGGGGGAACATCATGGCGGGGTTAAGGGAGAGGCTTCGCTCAGCGCGAGGCGTCGCCTGGGTCCTGATTGCCGCCTTCGTCGCCGTGGTCGGCCACTCCTCATCAAATGCCTTTGGGCAGATTTTTCTGCTCGTCACAATCTTGCTACTCCCGGGATCGGCCATTGCCTCCCTGTTGAAGATTCGCTTGGAGAGTATTTCCTCGCGTGTGATTTTGACCGTGGCTTTTGGGACGTCATTCATCATGGTGATGGGCTATCTCGTCTCGCTGGCCGGCCCCCACGTTGGAGTCGATCGACCTCTTGATCGGATTCCCCAACTTTGGATCTGGGGTGTTGTTCTTCTCGTACTGACCATCGCGTGTGCGATTGTGAAGCGAGACCCGGTTTCGTACGTCTTTGAAGGTGTCGAGCCGTATCACGTTTACTACTCCTCAATCTTTTTGGTCTTCCCCATTGTCGCTGCGATTGGTGCATTCCGTCTCAATGGTGGACACGGCAACGATGTCGCCGTCGTAAATCTCGTCGTCATTATTGGACTCGTCGTCTTTACTTCGATTGTCACCTGGCGCCGTGACGTTCGCTTCCCAATCTCAGCCCTGATCTACTCCATCTCCCTGGCAGTGGTGTGGTCGTATTCGCTTCGTGCTGAACACCTGAACGGCTGGGATATCCAGCAGGAGTTCGGGGTCTGTATGCAGACCTTCAATCGAGGCATTTGGATAGTCCCGCCTGATCACTCGGCTTACGCCGCGATGCTGTCCTTGACATCGTTCCCCGTTCAGCTGCATTCACTTTCCGGGGTCGCCTTCACTTGGATCTTCAAGGCCGTATTCACTGCCCTCTTGGCGTTGGTGCCGCTGGGTATTTTCCTCTCCGTACGTCGAGTAGCCACCGATGGTGCCGCTACGGCAACTTCCTCTCTGCTCGTTATTGGTTCGATCGCCTATCCCCAGGAGATGGCAACCTTGGGTCGTCAGGCCATCGCGTTTGTGCTCCTGACGAGCATCGTGGTGATCTTGGGTGAGAATATCGGCACGAGAAATCAACGCCTCTACTTCATGGTGATGGGCGTCAGTCTCTCGTTTACGCACTATTCGACGGCCTACTTCCAAGCCTCGATTTTGTTTGTGGCGTGGCTGGCCACCTTTATCGCGACGGGCTTTAAACGAAAAAATCGAAGAGAAACTGTTATCACCTTCGGTCCCGTGATTTGCACGCTGATTGCAGCGGTCACCTGGAACCTCGTTATCACCGATAACAATGCCCTGGTCAAGCCGTCAAGCCGAATTGTGGAGTCCGGCCTCGCCCTTAGCGCGTCGAGCGGAATCAAGAAAGTTCCGGTCGAGCAATACCAGGGTGAGATTCTCGCCTCGCTGAAGGTTCTGGTCCCTCAGCTTGAAGTACTGCGCGAGGGTCGCACGCACACCCTTCAGGACACTGCCGTGCCGACACTGAAGGGTGTTGCGCCTGGTCTGATTGACATCTGGAACAAAATCACCATCTTGAAATCCGACCTCGTGAACGTGGCTTTGTCTCTGTCTGTCCCGTACCTGCTCTACCTGTGGAAACGTGAGCCCGAGCGTTACAGCACAGAAGAAGACCTCTTCGCCCTCGGTGTCGGTGCTCTCTTCGGAGCCATGCTCTTCCGGTTCTCGGGCACCTTGGCCCAGTTTTACAACCCCGAACGCGGAGCGCTCCTCTCGAATCTCTACTTCTCCGTTCCCTTGGCGGTTGCCATCATGCGATCTATTCGCTGGCGTCCCAAACTCACGGGCACTCTCGTTATCTCGGCGATGGCTATTGCGATGTTCGACGTGTTTGGTCTTTCACGCTTCCTCATCGGCGGAGGCGCCCCATCGTCGATTGTCGGCCAGAGCGAGTCCTCTGAGCGATTCTTTGTTTCCGAAGCTGAGTACAACGCGGCCCTTTGGGCTCAGGCTCATATTCCTAAGAACAATCTCGTTCAGACCGACCAGTACGGCAAAATCGCCTTTCTGAACGCCCCGGGCAAGTACAACCTCCTTTCCGCCTACGCCCCGAACATCTTGGACTGGCGTGCATTCGTCTACGAATCCAAAGTCAACCTGATTAACCACCGTTCTCGTGGGGAAACCAAGAACTCTCACCACACCACGATTTACGTGACGCCGACGAAGTACTTCGACGACAACTACCGCGTCGTGTATTCCTCCGAATTTGCCCGCATGTACCACTAAGGCCGGTCCGAGGTAGCCCTTCGTCCGGTAGATTGTTGGCACCGCGACGCCCTGGTGGCGGTTTATAACGGAGGTCATTGTGGCTGAGGTAGAGATCGGCATTTACAAGTCGGCACGTCAAGCGTACGGTTTTGACGACATTGCGATTGTGCCCTCTCGCCGAACTCGAGACCCCGAAGACGTCGACATTGCCTGGCAGCTCGACGCCTACAAGTTTGAACTCCCCCTCCTCGCCTCCGCAATGGACGGCGTAGTTTCTCCGGCCACCGCCATTGAAATCGGCAAGCTCGGTGGGCTCGGTGTTTTGAATCTCGAAGGACTATGGACTCGCTACGACGACCCCACGCCGCTATTTGATGAAATCCGCGAACTCGACAATGACCGGGCCACCGCTCGCATGCAGCAGATGTATCTCGAGCCAATCAAGTTGGAGCTCGTTACGCAGCGCATTCGTGAAATGAAGGCCGCCGGCGTTACTACTTCAGCTTCAGTCACACCACAACGCACGAACTGGATGGCCAAAGCCATCGCCGATGCCGAGTTAGACATTCTGGTTATTCAGGGCACGGTGGTTTCGGCCGAGCACGTGAGCAAGACGGTTGAGCCACTCAATCTCAAGAGCTTCATTCGTGAATTCGAAATCCCCACCATTGTTGGCGGTTGCGCCAGCTACCAGGCGGCCTTGCACTTGATGCGCACGGGTGCCGTTGGCGTGCTCGTGGGCGTTGGTCCCGGCAATGCCTGCACCACCCGAGGTGTTCTTGGCATCGGTGTTCCTCAGGCAACGGCAATTGCTGACGTCGCTGGTGCTCGTATGCGTCACCTCGACGAGACTGGTGTCTACGTCCACGTCATCGCCGACGGTGGAATGAGCAAGGGCGGCGATGTCGCTAAGGCCATTGCCTGTGGTGCTGACGCTGTGATGATCGGATCACCATTGTCCAGCGCCACCGAAGCACCGGCCAGCGGTTTCCACTGGGGCATGGCCACATTCCACCCCACGTTGCCTCGAGGCGCCCGCGTGCGCACCGAAGTTCGTGGATCGCTTCGTGAAATTCTCCTCGGCCCCGCCACGGAGAACGATGGTCGTATGAATCTCTTCGGCGCACTTCGCACTTCGATGGCTACGTGTGGCTACGAGACACTGAAGGAATTCCAAAAGGCCGAGATCATGCTCGCCCCCTCTCTGCAAACTGAAGGAAAGCAGCTCCAGCGCTCGCAGGGCGTCGGCATGGGCCATTGAGCTCAACCGTTCTCGTAGTCGACTTTGGGGCGCAGTACGCGCAGCTGATTGCGCGTCGTGTCCGAGAGGCTCACGTTTTTTCCGAGATTGTGCCGGCATCAATTAGCGCCGAAGAAGTACGCCGTCGAGCTCCTGGTGCCATCATCTTGTCCGGTGGTCCCAAGTCGGTCTATGAGACTCCGGCTCCTTCGCTTGATCCCGGCATTTACGAACTGGGAATTCCAATTCTCGGTATCTGTTACGGGGCCCAACTCATGGCCCAGCAACTTGGTGGGGTAGTGACCTCGACCGGGGGCGGTGAGTACGGACGAACCACGCTTACCCGCACCGGTACTAGCGATCTCTTGGCGGAGGTACCCGAGGCGTCGGACAGCTGGATGAGCCACGGTGACGCCATCACGCAGGTGCCGGAGGGTTTTGTAGCCACGGCTTCAACGCCGTTGGCCCCCATCGCCGCCATGGAAGACAACACTCGTCGCTTCTACGCCGTGCAGTACCACCCAGAAGTCGCGCACTGTGACTTCGGGCAAGACATCATCGAAAACTTCCTCCACCACCTGGCCGCGCTACCCGCCTCGTGGACCAATACCAACATCATCGATGATCAGGTGGCGATTATTCGCGAGAAGGTCGGCTCCGAGCGTGTGCTGTGCGCTCTCTCCGGTGGCGTTGACTCGGCTGTCGCAGCCGCCATGGTGACGCGGGCTATTGGCAAGCAACTCACCTGCGTCTTCGTGGACACGGGACTTATGCGGGCCAACGAGGGCGAACAGATTGAGCAGACGTTCGTCAAGCAGTTCGGTGTCGAGCTGATTCACGTAAAGGCTCAGGACCGTTTCTTCGACGCTCTCGCCGGCGTGACGGACCCCGAACGCAAGCGCAAGATCATTGGCGAACTCTTCATTCGGGAGTTTGAGGCCGTCGCTCGCGAGCTCGGCGCTGGTGGCGAAGGCCCCCGCTTCTTGGTCCAAGGGACGCTGTATCCCGACGTCATCGAATCCGGTTCGGGGCACGCCGCAAATATCAAGAGTCACCACAACGTCGGTGGCCTCCCCGAAGACCTTTCCTTCGACTTGATCGAACCACTGCGCACCCTGTTTAAGGATGAAGTTCGAAAGGTCGGCGAAGAGCTGGGCCTCCCTAGTGAAATCGTCTGGCGTCAGCCCTTCCCGGGTCCTGGACTCGGAGTGCGCATCATTGGCGAAGTAACTCGCGAGCGGGCGGAGATTCTGCGAGCTGCCGATTACGTCGTTGTGGATGAAATTCGCAAGGCCGGACTCTACCGAGAACTGTGGCAGAGCTTCGCCGTGTTACCGGCAGTCCGTACAGTGGGCGTTATGGGCGATGGCCGAACCTACGCGTATCCAATCATCATTCGCGCCGTTACGAGCGACGACGCCATGACGGCCGACTGGGCCCGCCTGCCCTACGACGTTATTGAATCAATATCGAACCGACTTATTCGTGAAGTGCCGGGAGTGAATCGCGTTGCGTTGGACGTAACGAGCAAGCCGCCAGGCACGATTGAGTGGGAGTGAGCCAAGGCTCATTTGGTGATGCGGAGCTATGGGGTGACCAGTCTCCGGCCCCCTTCCTTGACGCCGCACGTCTTACTGATGACCTCACGGAGCCGCAACGTCAAGCGGTAACGCATCCTGGTGGTCCTCTGCTTGTGGTGGCCGGAGCTGGCTCTGGTAAGACCCGCGTCTTAACTCGCCGCGTTGCCTATCTCCTTGAAGTCGACCGCGTGGCCCCGTGGGAAATTCTCGCCATCACCTTTACCAACAAGGCCGCGGACGAGATGAAGCGACGCGTCGCCGAACTGGTGGGCAGTCGTTCGGAGCGCATGTGGGTCCAAACCTTCCACTCCGCCTGTCTGCGTTTACTGCGAGCGAATGCCGGCGTCTTGGGCTTTGAACCTGGATTTACGATCTATGACTCCGACGAGAGCCGAAGCGAAGTTGAGCGGATTATGAAGGACTTGGGCATCGACGTGAAGGCGACGAAGCCCCGTTCTGTGTTGGCCATGATTTCGGCCGCCAAGAACGCCATGCAGTCTCCCGATGCCTACCTCGAGGTCGACGCCGAGCCCAAGCGCGAGATGGTGGCCAAGGTCTACCAGCGTTACGAGGACTCCTTGCGCCGGGCGAATGCGATGGACTTCGATGACTTGCTACTCAACGCCGTTCGCATGCTGCAAAAAGATGCCGAAGTCCGCCAGCGATACCAGCGTCAGTTTCGCCACGTTCTGGTAGATGAATTCCAAGACACCAACGGAGTGCAGAACAAGCTCGTGGAGATTCTGGCCGAGCACCATGGCAATATCTGTGTCGTCGGCGATGCCGACCAATCGATCTATCGATTCCGAGCGGCCGA
>WLKR01000150.1 GCA_009701115.1 Actinomycetota bacterium
TCGCCCCGCACGAGGCGGGCGAGAAGTTCGGCGTTGACCGAAACGGCCATTAATCCCACCAGAGGTCGTGACCGAGCACACCCTTGGCGATAAGTCCGAGTTGGATCTGGCTCGTGCCTTCTACAATCGTGAGCTGCTTGGCGTCGCGGTACCAGAGTTCGGTCGGGTGATCTTCCATGTACCCGGCCGCACCGAGGAGCTGCATGGCCAAACCAGAAGCCTTGACACCAACTTCGGAGGCGTAGTACTTGGCCATCGAGAGTTGCGGGACGTACTCCTTGGTGAACTTGCCCTGGTCGGCCAGCCACGCGGCGCGGTAGGTCAAGAGACGGGCCGCTTCGATTTCCGTGGCCAACTTCGCGATCTCCCACTGGATGCCCTGCATGCTGGCAATCGTTGAACCAAAGGCGGGACGGTTCTTCACGTACTCGGTGGCGTACATCAGCGCACCTTCGGCCAAGCCAATACCGCGGGCCGCTACGACGGGACGCATGGCGTTCAGACCGTTCATGGCGAGGCGGAAGCCACCAACCGATCCAATGACATCTTCGGGGCCAACCTTGACGTCGGTGAGTACGAGCTCGCCCGTGTCGACTCCCTTGACACCCATCTTCTTGTCAAAGCGGGGGCGTTCCACACCGGGGGTGTTGGCATCAATGATGAAGCCGGTGATTGAGTCGTGCATTCGCGAGGCGGGGTCACCAGTCTTGGCAAAGACAGTGAACCAGTCGGCTTGACGCACACCGGAGATCCAACACTTCGTTCCGTTCAAGATCCAGCCACCCTCAACATCGGGGTCGGGCGTGGCTCGCGTCTGCATACCGGCGACGTCAGAGCCACCCCCGGGCTCGGACAGCCCAAAAGCCGAGCGCTTCGAACCATTGGCGATGCTGGGCAGATACTTGAGCTTCTGCTCTTCGCTGCCAGAGATCATGATGGGACCGGTAGGGAGGCGGGTCAAGAGCAGCATGAGGCCAGTGACGTTGGAGTACTTGGTGACTTCCTCAATGGCGAGTGTCAGACCGAGAATGCCGGCGCCGGAGCCGCCGTACTCCTCAGGAATGCAAAGCCCGAGAAGGTCGGCATCCCGGAAGGCCTCGAAGATGTCCTGGGGGTACTCCCCCGATTCGTCAATAGCCCGAGCGCGGGGCTTGATCTTCTCCTGGGCGAGCTTTCGGACGGAATCTCGAAGGGCCAGCAGTTCATCTGAAAGTTCAAAGTCCATGCGTGGCAACTTATCCCAGAATCCGAAGAATGAAACCACTTCTCGGGCTGTGCCAACAGAGAAGGGTGAATCCCTTTAATCGCGCCACCGCCATCGCCCGCCTCAAAGAAGAGTCCTTTGACACCATCGTGATCGGGGCCGGCATGACCGGTGCCGGCGTCGCCTTGGATGCCTCGCAACGAGGATTGAAGACTGCACTTATTGAAGCATCCGATATTGCTTCCGGCACGAGTTCGAAGTCTTCCAAGATGGTCCACGGAGGCCTTCGATACCTCCAGCAGCGCGAGTTCCGACTCGTCTACGAAAACTTGCGAGAGCGTCAGCGACTCCTCAAGAATGCTCCCCACCTCGTTCGCATTCTCCCCTTTCTAATTCCACTCTTCGGAAAAACCGGCGCCGTCAGCAAGGCTGTGACTAAGGGTTACGCCTCGGCCCTTCGCCTCTACGACCTCACCGGAGGTTGGCGCATTGGACGTCGCTACCAAAAGGTGACCAAGGCTCAGGCACTCGGACACCTGCCCACATTGAACGTCGAGCGACTCGTCGCTGGCTTCTTGTACTTCGACGCACGCGGAGACGATGCCCGTATTGCCATGACGATTGCGCGCACCGCTGCAGACGCCTTCGACGCCGCCGTGGCGAACTACGTTCGCGCTGTTGGTTTCACCTACGCCGACAACGGTGAAGTGAACGGCGTTCAAGTGCGTGACGAGATCACCGGCGAATCCTGGACCGTCGCGACTCGTTCGGTCGTCAACGCCACCGGCGTCTGGGTGGAAGAGGTCACCGAACTGGGTGAGCACAAGTCCGAGACCGTCGTGACCCCGGCCAAGGGTGTTCACGTCTCAGTCCCCAAGCACCGCCTCCCGGCCGACGTGGCCGCCGTGCTGGCCGTTCCCGGTGACCGCCGGAGCATTTTTGTTGTTCCCTTCGAAGAGGCCGAGTTCACCTTCATTGGCACTACCGACACCCCCTTCGATGGTGACATCAACAATCCCCTCTGTACGCCTGAGGACATCACGTACCTCCTTAACGCCGTCAACGCCTCGACGTCGTCAAATCTGACGACCGCTGACATCACTGGCGTGTGGGCTGGCCTGCGTCCACTGCTCGCGCCTCGCGACGGCAAAAAGGTCTCGGAACGCACCAGCGACCTTTCTCGTCGCCACTCGGTCACCGTCACTAAGGACCGCATGATTCACGTCACCGGTGGCAAGTGGACGACCTATCGCGAAATGGCTGAAGACACCGTCACCGAGCTCTTGGTTCAGCTCCAGCAGTCGGGCTTCGTCGGCACCATCAACTTGCGCCTCTTCGGTGCTCCCCGTCGTGGCGAACCGATGCCCGTGGTTGAAGGTGTTGACAAGCACCTCTTCGAGCGCTTCGGCACGGCCCGCAAGCACATCACCGACATGATCGAGGCCAATCCCTCGCTCGCCGAAGTGGCTATCGAGGGTCTGCCCTATCTCAAGGCCGAATTCATCTACAGCGCCCGTGACGAAATGGCCGTGACGTTGACCGACCTCCTGGCTCGTCGCACCCGGGCCCACATCCAAGACGCCCGCACCACCCTGCGGGCCGCCGCATCGATCGCCGCCCTCGTAGGCCCCACCATGGGCTGGGATGCCGCCCAGCAGGACAAGGAAGTTGCTTCGTATCGCCAACTCGTCGAGCTGGAATTTTCAGCCGCCGGCCTCACTATTTAAGGATTCGTAATGACTACCCCCACCATGCCCAACGAGTTGCCCGAGGGTGACCTCACCGTCAAGTTCACCGGAACCGAACTGCCGTTGGTCGTTCTCGACGAACTGGCCGCCGCCAATGTCCCCTTCAACGCCGACGAGCGCATTCGCTTCGAACACGGTCGCGACTGGTGGCCACTGACGATTGGTTGGATTAGCAAGGGCGTCGTACCAGCTCTCGCCGGTGTCGTCGTGCTGCCTCAAACAATCCAGCACGTGTCGGACACCTTGCGTATTGCGAATGCTCACGGCGTGGCCGTCACACCCCAGGGTGGACGCAGTGGCGTCGTTGGTGGTGCCGTCCCGGTTACTGGGGGCATCGCACTCGATCTCACGGCCATGGACCAAGTCATTGCCATCGATGATGAGTCGCTGACTGTGACCGTGCAGGCCGGCAAGTTCGGACCAGACCTTGAAGAAGTACTGGGCGCTCGTGGTCTCACCGTTGGCCACTTCCCCCAGTCTTTCGATCTCGCCACCGTCGGCGGTTGGTTGGCCTGTCGTGGTGCCGGACAACTCTCCAACCGCTACGGCAAGATCGAAGATATCGTTCGCGGACTTACGGTCGTGTTGGCTGATGGCTCCGTCGTGCACACCGGTGGCCGGGGACCACGCCAGGCCGTCGGTCCCGACCTCAACCAGGTCTTCGTTGGATCAGAAGGAACCCTCGGCATCATCGTGGAAGCCACGTTGGCGTTGCACCACAAGGCCACCTTTGAGATGCGCGCCGCCTACAGCTTTGACACCGTCGCCGAGGGGCTCGATGCCTGTCGCCGCATCATTCAACGAGGTGCTCGGCCCGCCGTACTTCGTTTCTACGACGTCCCTGAATCGAAGCGGAACTTTGAGCTCGAGCGCAACGCCCTCATCGTGCTCGACGAGGGCGACCAACTGCTGGTCGAGGCCAACA
>WLKR01000151.1 GCA_009701115.1 Actinomycetota bacterium
GCGCCGCGTGAGCTTCGAAGTTGAGCCGGTCCGCGTTGACCTCGCTAAGGACTTCGACAGCCTCATCATCGCTATCGAGACCGATGGTTCGATTGCCCCGTCCGAGGCTCTGTCTTCGGCCGGTAAGACGCTCGAATCCTTGGTTGAGTTGATCGCCACCTTCGACGAGGCCGTTCCGGCTCTCCAGTTGGGTGACGTCAGCGCCGCCACCGCCGCCGCTTCAGAGCTCGACATCAACATCGAGGCCCTGGGTCTCGGTGAGCGTGCTCGCAACTGCCTGAAGCGTGCCGGTATCAACACCGTCGCACAGCTGACCAACGCCACCGAGCGTGACTTGATGGCCATCACCAACTTCGGCGAGACTTCGCTGAAGGACGTCAACGAGCGTTTGGCCGAGCGTGGCCTCGCTCTGAAGTTGGAGTTCTAGTCATGCGCGGTACCCCAAAGCGCAGTCACCGTTTCGGTGGTGACGCCGCTCACCAGAAGGCCATGATGGGCAACCTCGTCGCTTCGATGATCGCCGCTGAAGGCATCGTTACAACGGAAGCCAAGGCCAAGGCCTTGCGTCCGATTGTGGAGAAGGTTGTTACTACCGCCAAGAACTCACCCGAGGGCTCAGTCCACGCGCACCGTCGCATTGTCGGCTTCATTCGCGACAAGGACATGACTCACAAGCTCTTCACGGAAATCGCTCCCCGGTACGCCACGCGTCCCGGCGGCTACACCCGTATCTTGAAGCTTGGGCCGCGTCCGGGCGACAACGCTCCGATGGCGCGCATTGAGTTCGTTTGATGTAACTAACGCCACCCAACGGTGGCGTATCGACCTCGCCTATGACGGCCGAGGTCTCCATGGTTTTGCTGAACAGCCCGGTCACCAAACGGTGATCGGGCTGCTTCGTGAAACGCTGACCCGCACCCTTCGGCTCCTCGCTCCGCCCCAAATCATTGGGGCCGGTCGAACTGACGCCGGGGTCCACGCCTTCGCGCAAGTGATTCACGTTGATCTACCCCCGCGTCTCTTTCCCGACGACCGCGGAGAGCCCACGGAGCGGTTGATCCGCAGTCTCAATATGCAACTAGCCGGCCGGGTCCGCATCCTCAAGGTTCAACCCGTGACCAAGGAGTTCCACGCTCGGTACTCAGCTCAGTGGCGGGCCTACCGCTACCTCGTGGTTGAGTCGGAGGGCCCGGCCCTCGATGTGACGGCCCATTTGGCCTGGGTGACGCACGGCCCGATTGATGTGGATCTCTTAAGCCGGGCCGCCGAGCTAATTGTCGGGACCCATGATTTTCGGTCCTTCTGTCGCCGGTCGCCGGGCACCGAGCTGAGCGATCCGCTCAAGCGCAACGTCTCTGAAGCTCGGTGGCGCCACGTCCCTGATGAGTTGGGAATTCACCCCTCCGGTGCGCCCGTGCTCCGCCTCGATATTCGAGCCAACGCCTTCTGTCATCAGATGGTACGCAGTCTGACTGCGCTGATGATCGGCATCGGTCAGGGGAAACTCCCAATTTCACTACTGTCTGAGCGATTCGAGAGTGGCGATCGCGACGGCCTACCGACCCCGGCACCGGCCGGCGGCCTGGCGCTGATTGGGGTCGGATATGACGAATTTGCCGGGGGACCCTCCGGCTTTGTAGGCTAGGTAGTCCGCTGCGGAGCCCCGTGGCAATTTTTGACGCGAAACAAGGAAATAAAGTGCGCACGTATTCACCCAAGGAGTCCGAGATCACTCGGAGCTGGCACGTCATCGATGCCGAAGGTCTTGTTCTCGGTCGTCTCTCAACGGAAGTGGCCCGCCTCTTGCGCGGCAAGCACCGTCCCTACTTCACGCCCCACCTCGACACCGGTGACTTCGTTGTCATTGTCAACGCCGACAAGATCAAGTTGAGCTCCGACAAGGCCGACAAGAAGTTCGTCTACCGTCACTCCGGCTACCCAGGTGGTATCCGTGCGACCCGTTGGAGCGACCTGCTCGCGAACAACCCCGCCAAGTTGGTCTACGACTCCATCAAGGGCATGGTCCCTCACACCCGTTTGGGCAGTGCCCAGATCGGCAAGTTGTTCGTGTACGCCGGACCTACCCACCCCCACGCTGCGCAGCAGCCAGTTCCATTCGACACCTCGGCCATCCGCCGCGGTTAAGGAGATATTCGTCGTGACTACTGAGACCACCACCACTACTGGCCGTCGTAAGGAAGCAACCGCCCGCGTGCGCATGCGTCCCGGCACCGGCACCATCACGATCAACGGTCGTGCATTGGACAACTACTTCACTTCCGCAACGCACCGTCAGATGTTGACGCAGCCACTGCGTGACACCAACACGGAAGTTCTCTACGACGTAGACGCCACCATCGATGGTGGCGGTGTGGCCGGTCAGGCCGGTGCTCTGCGCCACGGCATTGCCCGCGCCCTCGTTGAAGTGAACGAAGAGCTTCGTGGCACCCTCAAGAAGGCCGGCCTCCTGACGCGTGACTCACGTAAGAAGGAAAGCAAGAAGTACGGTCTCAAGAAGGCCCGTAAGGCTCCGCAGTACTCGAAGCGTTAAGCCGATGTCCGTGCAATTTGGCACGGACGGTATTCGCGGTGTTGCGGGTACCGACATCACTGTCGAACTCGCGTACCGCTTAGGCCGTGCAGTTGCTGCTGTCTTTGGACTCACGACCGTTGTCGGGTACGACACTCGCGAAAGCTCCTCGTCTCTAGCCGCCGCCGTCCTGCAAGGACTGACCGACGGCGGCGTAACCCCTCTCAATCTCGGTGTTATCACTACGCCCGGGGTGGCCGTCTTGGCCGAACACGTTGATGGTGTGGGTGTCGTTATTTCGGCTTCCCACAATCCCTTCTCGGACAACGGCTTGAAGGTCTTTGGTCGCGGCGGCACCAAGTTGGATCACGACACGGAAGCGGCGGTGCAACTCGCGCTGTCGAATGCGCCATCGTCGAGTGGCCCCTATGGCGAGTTCGCCGTGGATGAGTCCGCTCGAACTGTGTATTTAAATCGTCTGCGGGCATCACGCAGTGCCACCTCGCTCGAGGGTCTGCACATTGTGTTGGACTGCGCCAACGGGGCGGCTTCGCCGCTCGCGCGAGAACTCTTCACCTCGCTCGGGGCGACCGTGGACGTTATTCACGACACACCCGATGGCCGCAATATCAATACCAACTGCGGATCGACCCACCCCGAAGATCTTCAGGCGGCCGTGGTGCGACTCGGTGCCGATTTTGGTCTGGCCTTTGACGGTGATGCCGACCGACTCGTGGCCGTGGACGAACGGGGCATTCGCCGCGACGGTGATGATCTCATGGTGCTCTTCGCTCTTGATCTGCACGCGCGTCACGAAGTCGAGACCCTCGTTATTACTTCTATGAGCAATCTCGGTCTTCGCCAGGCTTTGCAGTCGGCCGGCATCGCTCTGCTGGAAACTGACGTCGGTGACCGCAATGTCTTAATCGCCCTCGAGGAACACAACTTGCCGTTCGGGGGCGAGCAGTCGGGCCACTTGATCTTCCGTCAGGAACTTTCGACGGGTGACGGCATGCTCTCGGGTCTCCACGTGGCCGAACTAGTGAAGCGCGCCGGACCACTCGGAACTCTCTGTGACCAGTCGTGGCAACGCGCTCCGCAGTTCCTCCTCAATATCCCTCGTGAGAGTTACGACGAGCGGGCCGTAGTTGGCGCCATTGAACGGGTTTGCACCGAACGGGGCGTCAGCAGCGAAGAGCTCCGTATTGTGATTCGCCCCTCGGGCACTGAGCCAGTGGTCCGAGTGATGGTGGAGTCCACCAACGGAGACCTCGTCGCCACGCTCGAAGCAACACTCCGTAGTGAATTTCTCTAAACAGTATTGAAA
>WLKR01000152.1 GCA_009701115.1 Actinomycetota bacterium
GGGCAACCACGTCAACCCTCTACCTATTTATGGTCACGAGAAGATTGCCTACAACCGATCGCGCACCTCTTCGGAGATCTCACCGGCCTACGTCCGCGGACTCGTGGAGCAGTTCGCCATGATGATGCCGCTCGAGGGACCCGACGCCACGGTCAATATCGGCCTGGGCTTCTACTATCGCAACCCCGCTCACGCACCCTTCACGCCCGGACACATCCCCGTCACCCAGACGTTGGCCGACGGCTCAACGACGACCATTGCCGGTCTGCGCGTCGAGGCCTATCACGCACCCAGCGATGCCGATGACTCCATGACGCTCTGGTTCCCCGAGTTGGCGACCTGTGTCCACAACCTCGTGTGGCCAACGCTCTTTAACATCTTCGCGATTCGTGGCGAGGAGTATCGCGATCCGCAGATCTTGATTCGAGGCATCGACCAGCTCTTGGGCTTTGAGGCCGAGCACCTCGTGGCCACCCACGGACCGGGGCTGAGCGGTGGAGAAAATATCAAGAGCAAGGTGCAGCGCTACCGCGACTCCCTCCAGTTTCTTTGGGACCAAACGGTGCGGGGCATTAACAAGGGTCTCAGCACGGATCAGTTGGCTGCGACGATCAAACTCCCCGAGCTCTACAACGTGGACTACCTCACCTCGGAGCGCTACGGCGTGGCCGAGCACCACGTCCGTCAGATTCACAGCGGTATCCGCGGCTGGTTCGACGGTGACGAGGCCAAGCTCTTTCCGGTGGAACCGACCGAACGATACGGTCGACTCATTGCCGGCTTCGGTGGCCGCGAGGCCGTCACTCGCCAGGCCACCGAGTCACTCGAAAAGAACGACCCGCGCTGGGCCACTGAGCTCGCCACCTGGTTGGTTCGCAGCGAAGGCGCTACCCAGGACGACCGCAACTTGCTCGCACAGTGTTTGCGCACGATTGGCGAACGCACTTCGGCCGCCAACATCCGAAACTGGTGTATCGCCCGAGCCCGTCACCTCGATGGTTCCACCCCCCTCGACCGACTGTTCGGCCACCGCTTCACCTCTCGTGGGTTGGCCGACATCGAAACGCCGCTCTTGATTCAAACGATGCGCGTTTTGTTGGACCCGACTCTGGTCGTGGGCGTGTCGTGTCAGATTCGGTTCGTGATTGACGGCGAGACGGTCGGTCTTCACGTACGCAACTGTGTGGCGGCGCTCACGAGTGGTGAGGACGCGACGAACGAACTCATCACGACACGTGCTCACCTGAACGCCCTGTTTAACAACAAGGCCAAATTGAGAGACCTGCTCGCCTCGGGCGACGTCGTTATTAACGGCGACCAGGGTGCGGTCGTGGCGACCATGGCCGCCTTTGAAATCGACGGACTTCGCAACTAGTGACCGAGCGGGCTCTTCCGAAACCGACACCACCTTTTGGCGGAACCCTCGGGCGAACGATTGCCCAGTCCCAGGGCGTGCCGATGGATGTAACCAAGCCGCCGCAAGGTGCCCCCAACATCATCTTGATTCTGTTGGACGACGTCGGCTTTGGAACCTGCTCCACCTTCGGTGGTCCGGTGCCCACGCCAACGCTCGATCGCGTGGCGCGTCAGGGACTCTCGTTTAACCAGTTCCACACCACGGCGCTGTGCTCCCCCACCAGAGCGGCCATGCTCACCGGTCGCAATCACCACGCCGTCCACATGGGCGGCATTCCCGAAGCGGCCAACGTCTTTCCCGGGTACGACTCGGTCATCCCGAAGGAGGCGGCCACCGTCGCCGAGATCCTGCGCCAGAGTGGCTACTCCACGTCGGCCTTTGGCAAGTGGCACCTCACCCCGCTGTGGGAGCAGTCCCCCACGGGACCCTTTGACCGGTGGCCGACGGGCATTGGCTTTGATCACTTCTATGGCATCTTGAATGCTGAGGCCTCCCAGTGGGAGCCCCCGATGTATCGCAACACGACACCCGTGACGCCCTACGTCGGACGTGACGATTACCACATGACTGAAGACCTCACCGATAACGCCATCGAGTGGATGCAGATGCAACGGGCCACCAACCCCGAGCGGCCCTTCTTTATGTACTTCGCCACCGGCGCAATGCACTGCCCGCATCACGTGGCCCCCGAATGGATTGAGAAGTTCAAGGGTCAGTTCGATCAAGGTTGGGATGAACTCCACGAAGAGATATACCAACGTCAACTCGACCTCGGGGTTATTCCCGAAGGCACGAAATTAACCACCCGCCCCGAAGAGGTGCCTTCGTGGGCCGAGTATCCCGACCGCTACAAGCCCGTGGCCAGTCGACTCATGGAAGTCTTCGCCGGTTTCTTGGCTCACACCGACGCCCAGTTGGGCCGCGTACTCGACGAGGTGGAAGCACTCGGTATTGACGAGAACACCCTCATCGTCTACATCACCGGCGATAACGGGGCGTCGGCCGAAGGCACCATTCACGGCGCCTGGAGTGCCCCGGCGTTTCAAAACGGTATTGCCGAAGATCCCGAGTGGCTCTTGGAACACATGGACGACTTTGGCTCGGCCCGTTGTGAGAATCATTACAACGTCGGTTGGGCCTGGTCGCTCGACTCACCCTTCCAGTGGATGAAGCAGGTGGCCTCACACTTTGGTGGCACTCGCAACGCGATGGCGCTGCAGTGGCCGGCCGCCATTAACGAACCCGGAGGCCTGCGTCCCCAGTTCCATCACGTGGTCGACATCGCCCCGACACTCTTGGCCGCCGCCGGGGTTGCGGCCCCGACCCACGTCAACGGGGTCGAGCAGTTGCCGGTTGATGGTGTCGCCATGCAGTACTGCTTCAACGACGCCGCCGCACCGAGTCAACGCGTCACGCAGTACTTCGAGATGTTTGGCAACCGGGCGCTGTACCACGACGGCTGGATTGCTTCGTGCTTCCACGGACGGGTGCCGTGGGATCGATTCGGAACGCGAGAGTTCGACGGACCCGAAGAGCGATGGGAGCTCTACAACATCAACGAAGACTTCTCTCAGGGGGTCGACTTGGCCGAGAAGTTCCCCGAGAAGTTGGCCGAGCTCCGCGCGATGTTCGACGACGAGGCCGTTCGTAACAACGTCTACCCCATGCGCGAACCGGGCAGACTGCTCTCGGTCGGCGTCTTTCCCCCGACCAACCTCGGGGGTCTGACCAAGATGACCTACACCAAGGCCCACGTGCGCATGCCCGAGCGCTCCGTCATCAATTTGAAGAACTGCTCCTATCGCATCACCGCCGACATCGTGGTCACGCCAGAGTCCCACGGCGTCGTTGTTTGCCAGGGGGGCAATATGGCGGGCTGGTCGCTCTACCTCGACGACGATCGCATTCCCGTGTACCACTACAACTGGGTCGGTCACGAGCACTACATCATTCGCGGTGACCAACCATTGGGCCCCGGCGCACAGCGCATCGTGGTGGAGTTCGCTTACGAGGGTGGTCTCGGCGGCAGCGGCACGGCAGTCCTGCTGGTCAACGACGCGGTGGCCGGTCACGGTCGGATTGAAAAGACGGTGCCCTTCGTCTACTCCATGAGTGGTGAGACCTTTGACGTCGGCATCGACACCGGTTCACCAGTTGGGAACTACCACCACAACTACAACTTCGTCGGCACGATTTTGGGAGTCACCCTGGAGCGGCTCTCCGAGCCCACGCCCGAGATCGCGGCCCAGATTCGCGAAGGTGAGTTCCGCGCCAGTCTCGCGACGCAGTAGTCCTTTACCGCTTCTTCCCACCCTCAATAACGGACCACCCTTCGGGAATCTGGTGTCGAATTATGTGCACGGCGCCGAGTTCGGAGACCATCGTGAGTTGGCCCTCGCGCCAGCACTGCGGGCCGTAGACGCCGGAA
>WLKR01000153.1 GCA_009701115.1 Actinomycetota bacterium
AAGTCCGTTGACGTCATGGCCCACCCCGACCTCATCAAGGTGGCTGGTCGCGTCGTCGACGATCCCGCTCCGTGGTGGGACGCCATGTCTCAAGCGGCCCTCAAGGCCGATGTCTCTATTGAGTGCTCGTCGGCCGGTTGGTTTAAGCCCATGGGGGAGCAGTACCCGGCGGAAGGATTCCTCGAACGCCTCGTTCGCGGTGGGGCCACCTTCACGATGGCCTCAGACGCCCACCAGTCGGAGCGGGTCGGCGCGCGGGCGAACGATATCGCCACGATGTTGGAACGCCATGGGGTTCACGAACTGGCCACCTACGAAGGACGCCAGCGGGTTATGAAGCCGTTGAGGTCGCACTAGTGGCCACCCTCGCCGAGATTGCCTCCCTGCGAACCAATCTCTCGGAGAGTTCAGTAGGTCACCTCCACCGTCTGGTCGCATCCTGGTCTCTTCTGGCCGACTTGTCCTTCTCTGACATGTTGCTGTTTGTGCCGGCCCGCGAGTCGAGCTCAGCCGGGCACACCGACTTTGTTGTGCTGGGTCAAGTCCGTCCCAATAACCGAGCCACGATGCTCAACGATGACCTCGTCGGAACGACACAACGTTCGACGCGTTGGCCACTCGTCACTGAGGCCCTCGACTCAGGAACGCTCTCAATCGGAACCGTTGAGATCGACGGAATTGACGAGCCACTTCCTAATTGGGCTATCCCCATTCAGCATGATGGTGCGTTCATCGCTGTCTTGGTGCGAATTCAGGGCCCCCTGCGCGGTCCCGCGTCGGCCTACGAAACGGTATACCTCGAGACCTTCGGGCGACTTTGCGAGATGGTCACTGAGGGCACCTTCCCGTATCGCGAGTCCGACGTGGCCGGTCCGGGCTTCCCGCGAGTTGGTGACGGCATCATCTTGATTGACCGGCGAGGCCTGATTGAGTTCGCCACCCCGAACGCCACTAACGCGCTGCACCGCTTAGGGCTCTACGCCTCCACGGAGGGCCGTTCGCTCAAGGAGCTTGGTCTCCACGTGCGGGAGTTGGAGCGAGCCCGAGAGTTTGGGATACCCCGGCGCGAGGACGTGGCCCGAGGATCAGAAGTGGCTATTGACTTTCTCTGTCTGCCCATTTTGAACACGGCTGAGGTGACGGGCGTCGTCGTTTTGATGCGCGACGTTTCGGAGCTCAAGCGTCTCGACCGACAGATCACTTCTAAGGATGCCGCCATCCGCGAAGTCCATCACCGGGTGAAGAACAACTTGCAAACAATCTCCTCACTGCTTCGGCTGCAGTCACGTCGGAGTGAAGAGCCCGCGGTGAGTATGGCGCTCTTGGAAGCGGAACGCCGTATTCGATCAATCGCGGTAGTACACGAGGCCTTGGCTAAAGAGCCCGGTGACGTCGTTGAGTTCAGCGAAATTGTGAACTCGCTCTTGGTCATGGTGGAAGAGTCGGTACTCGCGAGCCACCCCGTCGACTTCCTGGTCGACGGTGAACTGGGAAGTCTGCCCACCGACATCGCCACTCCCCTGGCCATCGTGATCGCCGAAGTGCTCATGAACGCCGTGGAGCACGCCTTTACCGAGTTCACCAACGACGACGTAGGAATGGTCTCTTTGACTTTGCGCCATGAAGGTGGCCACGCGGTGGCCGAGGTCCGCGATAACGGCAAGGGACTCAGCGCGAAGTTTTCGCTGGAAGTACCGACCAGCCTGGGGCTGTCAATTGTGCGCGACCTCGTGCGAAATCAATTACGGGGAACGATTGAGATGATCTCAGAGTCACCAGAAGCCGGCGGCGGAACACTGGTTCGTATTCGAGTGCCGCTCGGTAGCGGCGCGTTGCGTTAGTTCGCTAGCGAACGACGACGGGCGGCGAGCCACTGCTTGCGCAGTTTCTTCCGCTCGTCTTCAGTAGTGCCACCCCATACGCCGGACTCTTGGTTCGTCGCGAGGGCGAACTCGAGGCAGGCCTTGTTGGCGTCGCAGGAGTCACAGAGGCGCTTAGCTGACTCAATCTGGTCAATCGCCGCACCAGTAGTGCCAACGGGGAAGAAGAGCTCAGGCGCGGTGTCGCGGCAGGCCGCATCAATGCGCCAGTTGGCGTCGTCCCAATCGTGGGTGCGGTTCCAGGTGAGTGACATAGCGATAATTCCTTGTTCAGAGGGGTTTTCTACCGGACGGACCGATTTGGTCGATTCCGACACCTTGGTAGGACGGAAAAGAATAGTTTTCGGAAACAGAAAAAACAAGGGGTAGTTGCGAAAACTTGCAACGGGAGAAACCCCCGATATTTAGGGACTATCGGCAAGGATGGAACTATGGCAACCGAAATCTACGCTCACCGCGGACTACACATCAACGAACCGGAGAACTCCGTCGCATCCTTTTTGGAGGCCAAGGCCCTGGGCGTCCACGGAGTGGAGCTTGACGTGCGACGAACGAAAGACGGCGCTCTCGTCGTCCACCACGACGCCGGAATAGAGGGTTTGGGCGATATTTGCGAGCTCACGCTGCAGGAACTCCCCGAAGGTGTCGCCACGCTGAGTGATGTAATGACGGCCTGCCAGGGGCTCCACGTGAATGTGGAGATCAAGAACTGGCACGAAGATCCCGGTTACGACCCCTCCGGCGCGATGGCCTCTCAGACCATGGACCTGTTGGCCCAATTGGGTTGGCTGAATGACATCATCGTCTCATCGTTCGATCTGGATACCTGCGTGGCCGTAAAGGCCCTACATCCAGCGGTGGCGGTGGGTTGGCTGCTCGACTGGCGCGCCCCGGTGTTAGAGAATGCCCGCAAGGCCAGCGAACTCGGCCTCCAGGCTATTCATCCACACTTTTTGACGGTGGATCAAGCGGTGATGGACCAGGCCCACTCGTGGGGTCTGGCCGTCAACGTGTGGACGGTCAATAAAGAAGAGGACATCAACACCATGTTGGACATGGGTGCTGACACCATCATCACCGATGACCCCGCCCTTGGTCTGCATGAATTGGCGAAGCGGTCCTAGTCGTGTCGGCGTGCACGTCTAACTCCGACCGCTCGTTTTGATCGAGAGTTCGCAACTCAGTAACTGGTCTAGGAGTTCGCGAGTTGGGTTAGGGCCTCGCCAGAGACTCGGTAGACGGTCCACTCGTCCATGGCCTCGGCCCCGAGCTGGGTGTAAAAGTCGATGGCTGGTTGATTCCAGTCGAGTACTGACCACTGAAAACGTCCGTACCCGTTCTCCACGCACGTTTGTGCCAGGTGCTTAAGAAGCGAGTGGCCGAAGCCTTGACCACGATGCGATGGTTGAACGAAGAGATCTTCGAGATAGATGCCGTACTTGGCCTGCCAGGTGGAGAAGTTGAGAAACCAGATCGCCATCCCGACCACTTCGCCATCGACTTCCACGAGGTCGCAGAAGGCGGTGGGCTGAGTACCAAAGAGGGTGGCCGCCAACGTTTCAACCGTGGCCTCGACGGCGTCGAGTTCACGTTCGTACTCGGCCAAGTCTCGTATGAGAGTGAGGATTGCGTAACCATCAGCGATGGTGGCCCGTCGAATGTTCACCTCTTAACCCTAGGCAGCGGGGTCTGGGGCGAAAAAGCGGGGACTGGGCCAACTACTTACTGACCGGTAACACGACGAAAAGCCCATAATTACAGGACATTAGAAATTGCGTACTTGATTTGGGGTGCCGCAAAAACCTCTAACATTTCCACTTATGAACATTGTCGTTTGCGTAAAGCAAATCCCAGACCCGGCGGCGCCCGCGTCGTTGGATCCCAACACACACAACCTTGACCGTACGGGCAAGCTCATCCTCGACGAA
>WLKR01000154.1 GCA_009701115.1 Actinomycetota bacterium
AACACCACGGCTATGAGATCCGTACCCATCTCAAGGATCGCTTGGGAATTGGTGGCAACGCCTCCTTTGGCTCTATTTACCCCGCTATTGGGCGCCTCGAGCGTGAAGGCCTCATTGAAGAGGTCGTCACGAGCGAACCCCGCCTCGGTTCATTTTCCACCGGTTCACTCTCCGGTGAGCGGGCCGCCCTCCGGGGTAGCCGGTCAGCCACCGGCCTCGGTCGGCGTGGTCGCAAGTCCTACCGCATGACCGAAATTGGTCGCCAGCAGTTCGCCGAGCGGTTGAGTGACCCCGCCACCCTCGATGACGCGCGCAGCTTTTCCCTGCGCATGGCTCTCTTTCGTTTCCTCACCCCCAACGCCCGCGTGATGTTGCTAGAGCACCGTCGCGCCAATCTCGTTGCCCGTTTGCGCGAAATTCGTGCCAACGCGGCTAACGCCGAACTCGATAGCTACGCCCGTTCCGTTATGGAACACGCGGCGAAGGCTGTTGAGCTCGACCTCGCGTGGATAGACGACTGTCTAACTACCGAGCGCAGCACTGCAGTACCCCAAAACAACCAAATAATCGCTCAAGAAGCGAAGTAGGAAAGGAGCGCCATGGGAAACATTCGTGTCGCAATCGCCGGCGTAGGAAACTGCGCTAGTTCTCTCGTTCAAGGTGTTACGTACTACCGCGACGCCAAGGT
Organism: Actinomycetota bacterium; assembly: GCA_009701115.1. The sequence goes on from WLKR01000154.1 coordinate 689, forward strand.
CGGGGACCACGTCCCCGGACTGATGCACGTCGAGCTCGGTGGCTACCACGTCCGCGACCTCGAATTCGTCGCCGCCTTTGACGTTGACGCCACCAAGGTTGGCAGCGACCTCACCAAGGCCATCGAGGGTGGGCAGAACAACACCATCAAGTTCGCCGAAGTAGCCAACCTCGGAGTCACCGTGCAGCGTGGACCCACCATGGACGGTTTGAACAAGTACTACCGCGCCTCCATCGACGAGTCACCGGCCGAGCCATGTGACGTCGTGCAGGTCCTGCGTGACAGCAAGGCTGACGTTCTCGTCTCCTACCTCCCCGTAGGTTCCGAAGAGGCGCAGCGCTTCTACGCCCAGGCCGCCATCGACGCCGGCGTGGCCTTCGTTAACGCCATCCCCGTCTTCATCGCCTCGGACCCTGAGTGGGCCGAGAAGTTCCGCGCCGCTGGCGTCCCCATCATTGGTGACGACATCAAGAGCCAGGTCGGTGCCACGATCGTGCACCGCGTGCTCAGTCGTCTCTTCGAAGACCGTGGCCTCGCCATTGACCACACCTACCAGCTCAACGTTGGTGGAAATATGGACTTCAAGAACATGTTGGACCGCGACCGTCTCGAGAGCAAGAAGATCTCCAAGACCCAGGCCGTAACCAGCCAACTCGAGATCAGCCACATGAGTGCTGACGACATCCACATCGGCCCCAGTGACCACGTGCCGTGGTTGAAGGACCGCAAGTGGTGCTACATCCGCATGGAGGGCCGTAACTTCGGTGACGTTCCCTTGAACCTCGAGCTCAAGCTCGAGGTGTGGGACTCCCCCAACTCGGCCGGTGTCATCATCGACGCCGTCCGTTGCGCCAAGGTCGCGCTCGACCGTGGTATCGGTGGACCCATCCTCGGACCTTCGGCCTACTTCATGAAGAGCCCACCCGTGCAGTACCACGACGACGTGGCCCACGTGATGGTGGAAGCTTTCGCCGACGACGGTGCCGACAACCCCATCTGGCCCTAAGTCAGATCTAGGCAGCGTGCTGCCGAAGTTTTAGAACGCACGTGTGAACGTCCCGGTCGCCTCAGGTGGCCGGGATGTTTGCTGTTACGAGCGCTCTCGCCACCAGGCCAACAGGCGAGTGGTGGCCTCTTCTTCACTGATCTCACCCTCTTCGTGGCGAATCGCCAGGAGAAAGTTCAGTGCTTCACCCACGGCCCGTGACGGCGTGATATTCAAAATCCCCATCACCTGATCGCCACTGAGGGCCGGGCGCTGTGAGTCCAAGTCCTCTTGTTCGCGCAGTTCGGCGATGCGATCTTCGAGTTCGTTCATTCGCCGATCAAGTTCCTGGGCCTTGCGACGATTGCGCGTCGTGCAGTCGCACCGCGTTAGTTCGTTAAGTTCTTCGAGCAAGTGGCCGGCGTCGCGCACGTAGCGCCGAACGGCGGCGTCGCTCCATCCCATGGCGTAGGTGTGGAAACGCAGGTGCAGTTCAACGAGCAGGGCCACGTCGTCAATCATCTGTTGGCTGTACTTCAGCGCGGCCATGCGCTTCTTGGTCATCCGAGCCCCGACGTGATCGTGACCGTGAAAGCTCACGCCGTTATCAGTAAAGGCCCGCGTCTTGGGTTTGCCGATGTCGTGAAAGAGCGCGGCGAGGCGAGTCACGAGATTGGAAGAACCCTCAGGGCACTCTTCGGTGGGCGCCTTACGGGTGCGGACCTTCTCCACCACGGCGTAGGTGTGGGTCAACACATCTTTGTGTTGGTGGATGGGATCTTGCTCGAGGGCCAGTCCGGGTAGCTCGGGGAGAAAGTGGGTGGCCAGTCCGGTGCGGACAATGAAGTCCAGACCAATCGAGGGACGCGGGGTCAGCATCAAGAGGTCCAACTCGACGCGAATGCGCTCGGGCGAAACGATGGTGATTCTCTCGGCCATTGACGCGGCGGCCGCTTCGATCTCTTGATCGATCTCGAACTCAAAGCGGGAGGCGAACCGTGCGGCCCGAAGCATGCGCAGGGGATCGTCACTAAACAAGACGGCCGCATCAATAGGGGTTCGCAGTCGCTTGGCGTTGAGGTCACTCAACCCGTCGGCCGGCTGAATTAGCTCGGGCTTCAGTAAATCAAAGGCCATGGCGTTAATCGTGAAGTCCCGCCGGGAGAGATCAACGTCGAGAGAGTCACCAAAGACGACCTCGGGCTTGCGGCTGTGGTCGACGTACTCTTCGGAGCGGAAGGTCGTGACTTCAATCTTCTTGCGGTTGCTCTTTAGTTGGCCCCCAATGGTGCCAAAGGCCCGGCCCATCTCCCACGTCGTGCTGCAAAAGGGGGTGATAAGCCGCAAAATGTCGTCCGGGCGGGCGTTCGTCGTGAAATCGACGTCTTCGGATTCGTGGTTTCCCGTGAGAATGGCGTCGCGAACACAGCCCCCAACGGCGTAAAGGGAGAAGCCTTCGTCCGAAAACGCCTGGGCCAGAGGGCCGTATTCGACCGATAACTGGCTTAGCCCAGCAAGCGCACTCACGGGATTGAGGGTAGTAGGACTCGGCGTCAGGGGCGTGCGCTACTAAATTCATTCTGCATGCAGTTGCGCTTCCCTCGCGTTTGGCGAGTCTCGAGTGCCTTGCTTCTTGGAGTGGCGTCCTGGGGTGGGCTTACATCACCGGCGCGAGCCGAGACCCTTCACCCTCGTCTAACCCACCAAGACGCCACCGTGGTGGTTGGAACCAATGGCAACGGTCACATGCGCGTCACGCTGCAAACCGGCGGATCGAACGCCACGGCCACGGCCCGTATCACCCTCTATCCCGCACTGCGGACCCGTAGCGCCGTCGAGTCCGTGATTTCTGGTCAGGGTCCTGGCACGGCCCCGCTCGACTCCACCGGAACGTTCGTGCTGAACTGCATCAAGGGCCAGTCGGCCACGTTCGACGTCGCCATCGGAGAGTGGCGTGATGCGTACACTTCGTGCGGCTCGGTGCGTCCGGTGCTGCAGAGCAAGTGCGGCTCACGCTGCAACGGAGTTTTTCCCCTCCAGTACTCGGTGACCGCACGGGGCAGCCAAATTTCGATGTGGTCGTTAGTCACCATCACCAATGGCGT
>WLKR01000155.1 GCA_009701115.1 Actinomycetota bacterium
CTCTTCTTTCGAGGTCGGGCCGACAATGTTGTCAATGTGGGTGGCGTCAAGATCGACCCCGCCCTCTACGACGCCGTAGCACTTGACGCCATTGGGGTCACCGACGCAGCCGGCTTTACCTTTCGCGATGACGAGGGCGGAGATGTTCTCGCGATTGCCGTAGTGACGACCTTTGGTTTTCGCGAGGAGGAGCTCCTGGACTCGATGGCTCAAGCCTTTGGGAGTCGCCAACCATCCATGGTGATCAAGGTTGACGAAATCCCAAAGACATCAATGGGTAAGACCATTCGGGGTGAACTCACCGAACTCGTTGAGCGCGCACTCCAGAATAACGGCAGCGCCGAAAATTAGGACTTAAAGAGAAAGGCCGCTTCTTCTTCGTCGACAAAGAGGCGAAGTTCCTCGATGAGTTCCGGGTAGTCGGCCAAATTAACGCTGGCCTCGACGAGATCGTTGGCCACTTCACGGGCCAACAGCAACAGTTCACCATCTCGAGCGAGCGAGGCGAGCTTTAAGTCGCTGCGTCCGCGCTGACGAGCGCCCAACAACGTGCCCTCACCTCGTAGTTCAAGGTCAACCTCGGCCAAATAGAAACCATCGTGCGACGCGACGAGTGCTTCGAGGCGGGTCACGCCATCGGCCGTGCTCGGATCACCAAAGAGGTAGCAGAAGCTCTCGAGAGAACTCCGGCCGACGCGACCACGTAACTGGTGGAGCTGGGCGATACCGAATCGCCAGGCGTCTTCAATAATCATGACGGTCGCCTCGGGAATATCGACACCGACTTCGATCACGGTGGTGGCTACGAGAACGTCGAGGTCACCCCGGCGGAATCGCTCCATCGTCATTTCCTTCTCTACGTCTTTCATCTGTCCGTGCAGGAGACCCACGTTCAACCCACTCAACTCGTTAGTGGCGAGTCGGTCTCGTTCGGCCACCGCACTGGCGGCTTCGATCTTCTCGGAACCCTCCACCAGCGGGCATACGACAAAGGCCCGGTGACCAGCCGCCACTTCGCTGCGAACCTTCTCCCACGCCACGGCCTCTTCGTCGCCGCTCTTGGCCCACGCCGTTGTAATCGGTCGTCGTCCACTCGGCAGTTCGTCCAAAATCGTGGAGTCGAGGTCACCGAACAAGACCAGGGCCGCGGTTCGTGGAATGGGCGTTGCCGTCATCACCAAGAGGTCGGGATCGCGCAAGGCGCCCGAGGACTCTCTGCCCTTGTCACGTAAGGCCGAGCGTTGTTCGACACCGAAACGGTGCTGTTCGTCAATGACCACCAGTCCGAGAGAACGGAACTTCACGTCATCAGTTATGAGGGCGTGGGTACCGACAACGATGTCGACGTCACCTCGACCAATGGCTTCAATAGCCCGTCGGCGCTCCGGGGCCTTTAGCTTGCCGGCCAGTAACTGCACATTGACGGGACGCACGCCACCGAGGACGCGGGGATCTGAAATCGTGAGGCCTTCGAGGTCGGCCCTTAGTGAAGCCACGTGTTGTTCGGCCAGTACTTCGGTCGGAGCCATGAGGGCGGCCTGATGCCCTCCATCGACCACGGCCAACATGGCGGTGAGCGCGACGACCGTCTTACCCGAACCGACATCGCCCTGGAGGAGACGATGCATCGGCCGAGGTGAAGCCAGGTCGGTGAAGATGGCACTCAGTGCTCGACGCTGCGCCCCCGTTAATTCAAAACGATGGCCCGCTAAGAATCGGTGAACCAAGGGGTGCGAATCGTCGGTCAGACCACCGGGGGGAATATCGAGATCGTCCGGCGAGATGACGTGCTGAATACCGAGGGCTTCACGCTCAATACGTGAACGGCGCAGGGCGAGGAGGAGCTGGAGCCGTAAGAACTCATCGAAGACGAGGCGGCGTCGCGCCGGTGGAACGTCGGCGAGATCGCTCGGGGCGTGGATACCGGTAAAGGCCACGGAGCGCGTCACCAGGTCGTGACGTTGACGAAGTAACTCATCGAGCGGATCGGTGAGTTCTCCCGCACGACGCAGCGACTCTTCGACGAAGCCACCAATCTCCCAACTGGTGAAGCCGGCCTTGCCCGAGGCGGGATAAATCGGCACGACGCGTCCAACCCGACTGGGGTCTCGCTCCACTCCAGAAGCACCCACGATGACGTCAACGACGGGATTAGTCATCTGGCGCGCACCGCGGTACTCGGTGACTTTGCCAAAGAACATGGCCTGGGTGCCCGGCGTTAGTTGGCGCTCGCGCCAGACCTGGTTGAAAAAGACGATCTTGATGGCGTCGGTGCCGTCACTGACAGTGGCCTCAACCATGGCCTTGCCACTTTGGGCACGGCGCGAGTTGATCTTGGACACTTCGGCGAAGATGGCAATTTCTTCACCAACGTTCAAGTCGCTGAGGTCGACCTGACGCGTGCGATCGACGTACCGACGGGGGTAGGTCGTGATGAGGTCAAAGACAGTTTCAATACCCATCTGGGCGAGGGCGGCGGCCCGCTTCTCGCTGACGTGACGAAGTTCGCTGACCGCAATGTCCGCGAGTCGCCGTAGTGGACGGGGACCCGTGGTCGTCACTACTCGATGCCGAAGAGATACGGATAGAGCGGCTGACCACCGGGGTGGGTCTCCACTTCAACATCCGGGTACTTCTCGTGCAAGAACTCCGTAATACGACGGGTGTTGGCCTGGGTTGCACCCTCACCCTCGATGATGGTGATGAGTTCGTGTTCGGGGGTCATCAACTTCTCAAAGAGTCGGTTGGCGGCGGAAGACACTGACTCGGCAATCGAAATAACACCCTTGCCGGTGAGCCCGATCCAGTCGCCGACATGCACTTCACCGGCGTCAGTCGTGGTGTCACGAACGGCTTGGGTGATCTCGGCGGCGATGACGCGCGAGGCCGCCTCGGACATCTCCTTGGCGTTCTCCGCAGCGGAAGCACTCGGGTCGTAGGCGATAAGGGCGGCGAAGCCCTCCACGATGGAGTTCGTCGGCACAACGGTGACTGGGAAGTCCACCAGCGCCCCGACCTGTTCGGCGACGGGACGAATGTTCTTGTTGTTCGGCAGAATGACGACTTCCGTCGAACCGGTCGACTTGGCCGCTTCGACCAACTCGGCCGTGCTCGGGTTCATGGACTGACCACCCTTGACCAGGGTGCGCACGCCGAGGGATCGGAAGATTCGAGCGACACCCTCACCCACCACGACCGCCACAATCGCCGTTGGCGGGGCCGGCTCGTCGGAGACGTCGTCTTCGTGTTCGGCGCGACCTTCGCGCACCCACTTCTCTTCGACTACTTCATCGAGCAAGTCGGTGATGCGAATTTGACGGGGTCGCCCGGCATCGAGCGCCGCCTCAATCGCGGCACCGATGTTGTCGGTGTGGATGTGGCAGTTGTAGAGACCCTCACCACCAACAATCACAATCGAGTCACCGATTCCGGCCCACACTTCTCGAAAGGCCGACATCTTGCTGTCATCGGCGTCGAGGAGGTACATAACTTCGTAACGCAGATCGGCAATGCCGCCCTCGCCGTGCTCCTTGCTCGGCTCTTGGGCGTGCACCTCAATGGTGTCGAGCTCGGGGGCAATCGGCAACGGGTCACCAGTGACCACGTGAGTGAACGCGTCGAGCAACAAGAGGAGTCCAGTACCACCGGAGTCAACGACGCCGGCCTGCTTGAGAACGGGGAGCTGCTCGGGGGTGTAGGCCAACGCGGCCGCGGCCGCGCCGCGTGAGGAGCGCACCAAGTTC
>WLKR01000156.1 GCA_009701115.1 Actinomycetota bacterium
GTGGCCTCGAAGTCGTTCTTGCGTCCGGGCGGGAAGATGCCGTGGAAGTACGTGTTGATGGCAAAGATGTTGATCTCGTTACTGGTGATCCACTCGTTACAGAGATCGCCGAAGCGGGTCACAGCCAACTCGTACCAGTCGGCAAGTCGTCGCCACCCTTCGTCGTTGAGCCACGGGTCGGTGCCCAGCCACGCAGGGTTGGTGAAGTGGTGCAACGTCACGAGGGGGCGCAGACCCCGATCGCGGATCGCCTGGAGAATCGTGCGGTAGTGCGCAACGGCCGCTTCGTCAATCGTTCCCGGTGACGGCTCAACCCGCGACCATTCGATGGAGATTCGGAAGCTGTCGAGTTGCATCGCTACGACGAGGTCGAGCTGACGTTCGTAGTCGGTCCAAAAACTATTAGCCGTTCCCGATTTGGCGGCTCGACCGGAATCTTCCCAGTCGGCCCAGTTATTACGCGGTTGATCGGGGCCGTTGTAGCCACCCTCAATCTGAAAGCCGGCGGTGGCGACACCGAATTGGAAGGATGCGGGCCAGGAAAGTTCATTCACGCCTTGAGATTAGTGAACAGAACTCCACGAGAGCGATACGCTCACCTGCGTTAAGGAGGACGTATGTCAGGACCACTGCAGGGCGTGAAGGTATTGGAGTTAGCGGGCATCGGACCATCGCCGTACGCGTGCATGCTGCTGGCCGATCTCGGGGCCGACATCTTGCGTCTGGAGCGCGGTAATGCCCAAGCCTCCAGCGAACCCTCCTGGGACCTACTTAATCGTTCCCGTAACTCCGTGGCTATTGATCTCAAGAACGAAGAGGGCCGCGCCCTCGTGCTTCGTCTCGTCGCCCAGGCCGACATTTTGATTGAGGGCTTCCGTCCCGGCGTCGCCGAACGTCTCGGAGTCGGTCCGGAGGATGTTCACGCCGTTAATCCCAAGCTCGTCTACGGCCGCATGACGGGGTGGGGCCAAGACGGCCCCCTCGCACAGCGTGCGGGCCACGACATCAACTACATCGCCCTCTCGGGAGCCCTGTGGTCGATCGGCCGCGCCGGGGAGCGTCCGATGCCTCCGCTGAACCTGGTCGGTGACTTTGGCGGCGGCGGCATGCTGCTCGCCTTTGGCCTCATGGCCGCATTGGTCAATGCCCGTAACTCGGGTGAGGGTCAAGTAGTCGACGCCGCCATGGTTGACGGCGCCGCGTCGCTGATGGCGATGACCTACTCCTTCATGGGGGCCGGTCTCTGGCAGGAAGAGCGTGGCACCAACATTTTGGATACAGGTGCCCACTTCTACGAGGTCTACGAGACGGCCGACGCGAAGTACGTGGCCGTCGGAGCAATCGAGAAGAAGTTCTACGAAGAGTTGTTGGCCGGCATGGGCCTCACCGGGGCCGAACTGCCCAGCCAGATGGACCGCACGCAGTGGCCCGCAATGAAGGAACGGTTCGCCGCGATCTTTAAGACCAAGACTCGTGACGAGTGGACGGCAATCTTTGAAGACGTGGATGCCTGTGTGACGCCCGTGCTGTCGCCAACGGAAGCGGCGACACACCGACACAACGTTGCTCGAGGAACCTTTTCTACGAGTGGCACATTGCAGCCGAACCCGGCACCACGTTTTTCAAAAACGCCCGGTGCCATCGGGGCACGCCCCACCTCGCCGGGTGCGGGCACGAGTGAAGGACTTGCTCGATGGGGTGTTAGCAGCGAAGAGATCGACACCCTCGGTGCCGCTGGCGCGTTTGGTTAGACGTTAACGACCGGGCAGGTCAACGTCCGGGTGATGCCACCAATCTTTTGGATGGCGCTGATGACGAACTGACCGAGCTCATCGAGATTCGGGGCCGTGCACTTCACGATGACGTCGTAGGGGCCGGTGATCTCGTTGGATTCGCCGACGCCGGGGATGGCACGGGTGGCGTGGACCACTTCACTGGCCTTGCCGACTTCGGTTTGAATCAAGATGTACGCGCTAACGGTCATTGGTCTGCCTTTCCTCTCCCTCTATTGTGCCGTAGTTTTCGAGCGGCATCGTTCAGGCCTTATTTATTCGGCGAAACGGCGACCGTTGTGCCAGGCGTGACACTCCGAACAGCAGTAGGAATCCAGGTCAATCCCATTGATAGCAAAGGTGGCCGCCGCGGCCTGCCGAGCCTCGAGCTCACTCCGGTATGCATTCTTGGGTTTGCCCCGCTTATCGAAGTGGGGTGAAGAGATGGCGAGGGGGCGCAGGACTTTTCGCTTCGGGCCTCGACGTTTCATACCGTTGAGATTACTTTCGGTCTCTAGGATTGGTGGGTGAGCACCTTCGCCGACACCGTGACCGAACTGGTCACCACGCCCCAGATTGACGACGGCAACCACGAACGCTTCACCCACATTGTGCTCGAGGGCTACACCCCCGACAAGAAGGATGCCGATTTCGTTCCGATTGGTAACTCCGTAGTTGAAGGCATCATCAACTCGTCGGCCGTGAAGGCCCTCTGCGGCAAAGTGTGGGTGCCCGGTCGCGATCCTCGCAAGTATCCAATCTGCCCCACGTGCCGAGAAATCGCAGTTTCAATGGGCTGGGACGTCCCCCAGGGCTAAGCGCTGGCCGCGAGGCGCGCCGTAAAGAAGTTCAAGAGCTCATCCATGGCGTGTGTTGTGGGCGAGCCGGCCTTGTTGTCTTGTCCGTCGGTAAAGACCGAGTGGGCATCGGCGGGATAGCCCCACTCGTTGCCGGGCGACGAATCAATCTCAACGCCAATGAATCCATCACCGAGAACGTTGCGGAGATTTTCGAATCGCTGTCCGGGGGAGAGCTTGTCGCCGCTAAAGCGATAGGCCATCACGCAGACTCCATTGTCAGTTCGGGCCTTGACCTTGGCCATCTCCTCGGCCGAGATGCCGGGATCAGACTTGTGACGATCCTTGCGACCGAGAGGCAGTGAGGGCTGACTGAGTACGGGGGCCACAACGACCGGGTCGACCATCATCGCTAAGGCAAAGCCACCGGTGAGGCACATCCCAATGACGCCGACCCCCGGACCGCCGTTAGTGCGGTGTTCGTATTGCGCTAGCTCGTTGAGCCACTTGGTCACTCGACTGGACTTACCGGTGGCAAAGAGGGTGAATTCGCGGGAGACGCAGACTTCCCCGAACGTCCTGAGGAACTCGCCGTTGCTGGCGACGTTGCCGTCGCGACCAAAGAGGTGGGGGATGGCCACGCTAAAGCCCTGAGCCACGACGCGCTTCGCGAAGGTCACCAGAGAAGGCGTAATGCCGGGCATCTCGCTCAGGATGAGAACGGTCGGTCCCGAACCCAGGCGGTAGACGTCGCGAGTCCGACCGAGGGCCGTAAAGGGAGTCTTGGTGAATGCTTCTAGAACTGCGGGATTGCCCTTGGCCATGACCTTCTCCGATACGAAACGAGGGGATTTGTTCGTAGGCTACTCCCGAGGATTTCGGCGAGGAGGCTTCTTGTGGCCGTAGTGCGAGTGTGGCGCCATCACGACACTGATCACCCTGGCCTCATTGGCGACGCCTTCGCGGCCCGTGGCTATGAGCTCGAAGTCGAACTCATTGACACACACAATCCACCAACGCCACTCGCAGGTGTCGACATCTTGCTCATCTTGGGCTCTTCCTCGTCGGTCTACGACCCCGCCGCCCAACAGGCCTGGCTCGCGAACGAAATGGTCGTCTTAGGGGA
>WLKR01000157.1 GCA_009701115.1 Actinomycetota bacterium
ACGGTGCTCCAGGCCCTCGAAGCTGCTCCGGCCGGATCATGGGCCTCCTCTTCGTCAGGCGCACGACTCCCCATCCAATGGGTTCTTCGTCAGCACGGCGGCGGTCGCACGTACGCCGGCATGGTCAATGGTGGCGAGTTCACCGTCGGTCAGGAAGTCACCTTGATGCCTCAGGGCGTCAAGACCGTACTGAAGGCCATCAACGGACCACGCGGCGGACTCGAAGTTGCTCTGCCCGGACTCTCCGTTGACTTTGATCTCTCGGATGAGACGGACGCCGGTCGTAGCGACATGTTGGCCACGGCTCCGCTCCCCACCTCGACCAGTGAATTTGAGGCCACCATCTGCTGGTTCTCAGACAAGCCGCTAGCCAATGGCGCACGCCTTCGCCTCAAGCACACCACCCGATCCACACCCGTGCGCGTTACGGGCATCGCGGGCACGCTCGACGTAGGCACGCTCGACGTGGGGCCGGCCAGCGAAATTGCTCTGAACGACATTGGCCTCGTCCACCTCGCGACCGCTGATCCGATTGTCGTTGATGACTACCGCGACAACCGTGTAACTGGAAGCTTCATTCTCATTGACGAGGTCACCAATGCCACGGTGGCCGCCGGCATGATTGGGCACGCCAACTTTCTCTAGTTCGAACCGAACTGAAACAACATTGCGATAGTGGCGATGACAATCATCGACATCACCCCGTCGAGAGCGCCGCTCATTTTCTTAGCCGTCGCCACGACGGTACCGTCAGCTACTAGTTCTTGCTCGGCGGGCAGAACGATCATTTCCAGCAGAGCTGCGGCGAGCAGATAGGTAACGATTCCCACGGCGATCCAGGGTTGATCGAGCGAAATCGGCTCACGCTGCGAGTAGCTAGCCCACGCTGTCGCGAATCCGGTGAGCGGGAGGAGATGGAGCAGCCGAGCGGCCCAGTTGGTTCCATGCGGTAGGCGGACTTTTTCTCCCTGTTGGCGCACGAGCGCCACAGCGGTCAACTTCATGGAAACCAGGATGACGATGATGGCGAGCGCAGAGATAATGTGCGCCAGAAAGAGAATGTCGTACAGCATGCGATTTACGACTGCAGGAGAACGTCGGCAGCGGTGTAAGGATCGCACTCCCCCGAGACCAAGCGGGCCACTTGGGCTTCGTAGGCGTCGCCGTTGGCGAGCTCTCGAACGCGGTTCGCCACAACGGCACTGAGAACCCGCTGGAGTTCTACTCGGGTGCGCATGCGACGACGCTCCATGAAGGTGTCGTCACGTTCAATAAACAAACGATGCTCCGTTATCGCCGCCCAGAGTTCTGGAAGTCCGCGTCCATCGGTGGCCACAGTCTCGGTAATCGTGGGACGCCAGGCCCGTTCGCCACCGAGGTCCAGCATCTGTTCGAGGTCGCGACGAACCGAGGAGATGTCCGGCCGGTCGGCCTTGTTGACCACGAAGAGATCGGCCACTTCGAGGAGCCCGGCCTTGTTGGCCTGCATCGAGTCACCGGCTCCGGGGATGGTAACCACGATCGTGGTATCGGCCGCCGAGGCGATCTCTACTTCCATCTGACCCACGCCAACGGTCTCGACCAGAACAACGGAGAATCCCACGGCCCCTAAGACGCGAATGGCGTCGGGCACGGCGAGGCTTAAACCACCGAGGTGACCCCGCGTGGCCATTGAGCGGATAAAGACCCGGTCGTCCGTGGCGTGCTCCTGCATGCGGACACGGTCACCCAGAATGGCCCCACCGGTGAAGGGACTGGTCGGGTCGACGGCGAGAATCGCGATTGTCCCAAAAGGGTGCTGGCCATCAAAACTGCCAATGGATAGTGCCTCGCTAATGAGGCGATCAGTCAGGGTCGACTTGCCCGCTCCGGGAGGTCCAGTTATGCCAATCACGTAGGGACTAGTGGACCGGTAGGCCTCGGCCACTGTTTGACGGTGGAGGGCGCCACCACTTTCGACGTACGTCAAAAGACGAGCGAGGGCCACCCGGCTGCCGGCGCGGGCCTGCTCGAACAGCTCTTGGGGGTCCCGGGATATCACGAGACTCGTTCTACCTTGGCGCCGAGGGCCGTCATGCGCCCGGGCAGATCGTCGTATCCCCGCTCCAGATGGTCAATGCCGGAGAGCAGCGTTTCGCCCTCGGCCACGAGTCCCACTACCACGCAGGCCGCTCCGGCGCGAATATCGTGCGCCACCACTTCGGCCCCGTGCAACTTGTCGGTGCCGTGCACGACGGCGTGGTGGCCATCGGTTTCAATGACCGCGCCCATTTTGATCAGTTCATCGACGTAACGGAATCGACCGTCAAAGAGATTCTCGGTAACGACTGAGACGCCACTGGCTCGCGTCAGCATGGCCGTGATGATGGGCTTGTAGTCCGTGGCCACGCCGGGATAGGGCAATGTGGCCACGTCCACTGGCAGTGGTCGAGCGGGACCTTGAATACGAATCCCATCCTCGGTGGTAATCGTGGCTCCCATGGCTCGCATCTTGCGCAAGAGCATCTCCATGTGGTCGGCCCGGGCGTCCAGAACGTGCACGTCGCCACTGGTCATGAGTCCGGCGGCCAGATAGGTCGCGGCCACAACTCGATCGGGAATTACTTCGTGGCGAGCTGCAGAGAGTTCGGCTACACCCTCAATCGCCAGTCGTGACGTGCCTAGGCCTTCAATATTGGCGCCCATGGCTTGTAACTGGCGGCCCAGATCTTCTACTTCGGGTTCGCGGGCGGCGTTATCAATGACCGTGCGCCCTTCAGCGAGCACCGCGGCCATCATCAGATTGTCGGTAGCGGTGTGACTTGGATACTCCAACGTAAATCGGGTGCCCTCAAGTCGGCGCCCACCGGTGGTGGCGTGAATCTTGGTGGGGTCATTGAGAAACGTGGCCCCCATGGCCGTGAGACCATCGGTGTGGAAGTTGATGGGGCGGCTCCCGAAGTCGTCGCCACCTGGGAGGGCCATCGTCACTTCATGACACCGGGCGAGCAGTGGCCCCATTACGACGAGGGAGGCCCGCATGGCTCGAAACAGGTGTTCGGGGGCCGACGGGCGCAGCTCCGACGCCGGGGGCACAACAATGGTCAGTTCGTGATGATCGTTCAGGGAGACCGCACAGCCCAAGTGGCCCAGTAACTCCCCCATGGTGGCAACATCGCTGATGTTGGGAACGTGGGTCAGGGTGTGCTCACCGGATGCCAGCAGGCAAGCGGCCATCTGCTTGAGTACGGCATTTTTGGCTCCGTAGGCCGTAACTGCACCGTGCAGCGGTCCCGCGGCGGCAATTCGGAGCAGTGTCACCCCTTCAGTATTGCCGAGAACGATGCCCGGCGAGCCCTTTCATGGCCGCCGTGTCATACCGTCGACCTACGGTCAGTTCATCGAGATCGAGGAGATCCACATGAAGCGACTACCCCTAAATACCTGGCTACGCGGCACGGCCCTTGGCCTTGGCGCCTTTGCGGCCGGAGGCATTGCGATGATGAGCCTTTCGGCCTCCGCGAGCGACGCACCGGGTTCGACCACGACTACATCGCTGCCACGTGAGGTCACCGCGCTACCTACGTCCGCCACCCCTAACTGCTACGCAGCACCGTTTCAGGGCGTTAACTACAGCGGCTGTGATTTGCGCGGCATCCACTTTTCACATGTCGACCTCACTCACGCATCGTTTGAGAACG
>WLKR01000158.1 GCA_009701115.1 Actinomycetota bacterium
GTTAATTGAGCTGTCCTTCTCGATGTAGGTGTCGGAGCTTGGGATGTACGCCTCTGGCTGGTAATAGTCGTAGTAGGAGACAAAGAACTCCACTCGATTAGTTGGCATCATTTCTCGAAGTTCCGAAGCCAGCTGTGCGGCCAGAGATTTATTGGGTTCCAAAATGAGCGCCGGTCGCTGAACTTGCTCAATTAACCATGCGATTGTGGCGGTCTTTCCACTCCCGGTGATGCCTTCTAGCGTCTGATAACGCAAACCTCCGTTGATGCCCTCTGCGAGTTTGGCGATAGCCGCAGGTTGGTCGCCACTCGGCTGAAAAGGAGACTCAACTAAAAACTCAGTCAACGGCAATTCCTCGCTCAAGCAGAAGTGTCTTGATGCGATTCTCCAATTCGTCGATCGCGCCATTGTTCGGAATCACAACGTCGACAATGGCGGTTCGCTCGCTATTTGTAATCTGACTTTGTATGCGGTTTCGGGCATCCTCTTCACTAAATCCGCGGTACTGGATCAAGCGACTTACCGCAACCTCAGGCTCAACTTCGGTTGCCCAAACCTCACTCAACCGGAACAGCGTTCGATGCTCTGGACGAAAGAGTGGCACGGCAACGGCGTAATGAACGTCTCGGGCTTCATCCAGCGCGCGAAGCACTTCAGCACCGATCGCTCCGTGCGTAATGGCATTTAGCCGCCGCAATGCGGTGGGAGTTGGGAACGCGACTGCGGCCAGGAATTTCCGGTCAATTAGGCCATCTGCGTCTGTGACTGCCAGTCCGAAGGCATCAACAAGAGCCTGCCACGCAGGGCGACCTGGTTCCACAATCTCGCGGGCTATGACGTCCGTGTCAATCACCCGGATACCCGCCCTCTCGAGGGCGGAGGTCAACGTGGACTTACCTGAGCCGATTCCACCGGCAATTCCTATTTGCAACACATTTCTACCGTAGTCAGGAAACGGAGTGTGGGCTGCAATTCTAAGTAGATTCCTACTGTGAAACTAAGGCTCCCAGGATTTCTCGATGTCGCCAAGCTGCGCTGGTCACGGGGGTGGGACACACTTATTTTCGCTGTGATTGCCTATGTTCCCTTTTTCACCAACAACCCGGGCAAGGTTTCTGCTGACACCAAGGCCTATTTATATCTAGACCCGTCGCACCTACTGGCAACAGCGACGTCAATGTGGAACGCCGACCAGGGCTTCGGCATGGTGACACACCAAAACATTGGCTACCTTTTTCCCATGGGGCCATTTTTCTGGCTAACGCATACGGCTGCAGTGCCCACGTGGATCGCTCAGCGATTCTGGATGGGATCACTCCTTTTCTTGGCCGGCTTAGGTGTTCGTAAGGCTGCGCAAGAATTGGGCTTAAGTCGCGTTGCCTCTTGGAGTGCCGCTCTGCCATACGTCTTCACGCCATTCATTCTCGTCAACATTGGGAGAACTTCCGCAATTTTGATGCCTTGGGCTGGCCTTGGATGGCTTCTCCTGTTCGCGATTCGGTCAGCTCGATTTGGAGGATGGAAGAACCCGGCCCGTTTCGCACTGGTGGTTGCCCTCGTGGGCGGCGTTAATGCGACTTCCATTCTTCTCGTGGGTCTCGCTCCAGCCGTATGGCTGTTGTTCGCGACTATTACCAAGGAGATCTCCTGGCGTTCACTGGGTTCGACTGTCGCTCGTATTGGACTTCTAAGCACGTCCGTCTCGCTCTGGTGGATTGCAGGCCTATGGGCTGAGGGCAAATTTGGAATCAATATCCTTCAGTACACCGAAACGATTCCTACGGTTGCGAGCACATCAAGTAGTTCAGAAGTATTCCGTGGGCTCGGTTATTGGTACTTCTACGGCTGGGACCATTCGCAAGCGTGGACAAGTTCCTCGGTCGGTTACACCACGGGTCAGTTTGCGCCAATTTTTAGCCTCCTTCTACCTACCGTGGCTGTGATTTCTGCACTCTTTGTCAAGTGGCGCTACCGCACCTTTGCAGCAGTACTCGCATTCCTGGGGGTTGTGATTGCTGTTGGTGCGTACCCCTACAACTCTCCTACGCCTGCCGGTTCAGCCCTCAAATGGTTTGGAGAAAACACCACCGTAGGCCTTGCGATGCGCTCGACGAATCGAGTGGTGCCCATAATGGTTCTGGCACTTGGTCTGCTTCTCGGTTCGAGCGTCGACGCCATGCGAAGTCGCCGACCACTCCGTGTGCTGCCAGCTTTTCTTCTTATTCTTCTTGCCGCTACCGTAGGGCTTTCACCGCTCTTCAACGGTACGGCTTTAGCCACGAATCTCAGTTCTTCGCAAAAATTACCTGACTATGTAACTCAAGCAGCACGCGACCTCAATTCGGGCGACACGAGCACCGGCGTGCTGGGGCTTCCCGGCTTGGACTTTGGCTACTACCGCTGGGGAGCATTCATCGACTCTGCCTGGCCTGGATTACTAAAGCGACCATTCGTCACAAGTCAAATAACGCTCCAAGGCGAACCGGCCAGCGTCAACTTGGTGAGATCTCTCGATAGCCCCATTCAGGATTTAATCGCGCTTCCACAAAGCATTGCGCCGATGGCAAGACTGCTCGGCACTGGAGACGTTCTCTTCCAGTTCGACACTCAATACGACCGATTTAGTGGCCCCGAGCCCTGGTATCTATGGCAGTTGTCTCGATCCCCTCGCTCCGGCCTCGTATTCAAAAAGGCATACGGACCTGTCATCACCGATCAAGTAGTCGATGGTCCGTTTATCAATGAGAGCAACCTCGCCTTACCTCAAGGCTTTGCCTGGCCACGGTCTCTAGCGATCTACGGCGTAAACGGGGTGCGCCAGCTCGTACGCATCGAGTCAAGCCAATCACCAGCAATCGTCGCTGGGGACGGCGAAGGACTCGTCAGTATGGCCGGTCTGGGCATTCTCCCGGAAGACCGCGCAATCTTCTACGACGGTGCGCTGACAGCCACGCAGCTCGAACGACTCACATCAAACACGAATGCGGTTCTCTACCTAACAGACTCCAATCAACGCCGACTCAATAGTTACGGCGTACTGCATTCAAGTCCTGGTTACGTGCAGCAGGCTGGCGAGACGCCAATCGTGAAAAGCCCTTCGCAGCAGACTCTGTTGGCCTATCCAAATACTGTTCCTGGGGCTCAGACCGTAGCAATCCTGGGCAATATCAAATCTGTCCGCGCCTCTTCATACGGGAATCCGATCGCTAATAATCCTGAGGTTCAGCCCTACTACGCGCTTGATGATTCCGTCGACACCGCCTGGCAAACTGCTGCATTTGGCAAAGCACCGGGCCAGTTCATCCAGATAGACCTGGGGCAACGCCTCACATTTAACCGGATTCACCTCACTCAGGCCCAGTCCTCAACGGTTAATCGCTGGATCACCGAGGCTTCAATTACAGTCGATGGAAAGCCACTCGGACGCTTCAGCCTCGCCAAGTCAACGAGAGGTCCGAACGGTGGTGACATACGGCTTCCTAAGACCACGGGTTCCGTAATTCGAATCACTGTCGACAAAACTTCTCACGACCAAGCCCCTCTCTCAGGCCAGTCAGGGATTGGCTTCGCTGAGATTCACATTCCTGGACTCCCAGCCGTGACTCACACATTGATGATGCCCAGCAGCCTTTTAAGTCGAGTGGGGAGCGCAGCGCGCACCAGTGA
>WLKR01000159.1 GCA_009701115.1 Actinomycetota bacterium
ACCACCGAGTGGACCATCAAAGGGACTGTGGGAGGTGCCATATTGGACACTTTTTCGCCAGGCATCCCCACCATGGACAGGGGGTAGTGCGCGAACTTCACAACGAGCGCATTAACCAGAAGTCCTCCAAATGCCACCAAGGCAGCGCTTCGCGGTTGGGGACGACGTTCGACGTACCAAACTCCCAGTTGAGCGGCAAAACACCAGACCACGACAAAATTAATGAGACCCAGTGCCGTGGGCCCGCCCAACCCGAAACGAGCGATATCGACAAGCACCGCGATGGCGGCTAATGACGCAATCGTAAAGAAAGGTCGGCGCTGATGGAGCGTCCAGAACACGGGGCCAAGGGCGGTGACAATCAAATATGCCCCCAAAAACCAAAGTAACTGAGTCGTTAACAAAAGTAAAGGTGCCGTTACGTCAATTGGACCAAAGTGCGCAACGATCAGCGCAACCGGCGCCATGACAATTAAGTAGACCCAGAGCGGTCGGAGGAGCCGCGCTGCACGACCCCACAGCCAAAGGGAGTAACCGCCATCACGCTTGGCTCGCCACGTAATGGCGTTAGACGCGCCACCGGCGAAGAAGAACAGTGGCATGATCTGTAACACCCAGGTAAAGAGTTGCATGGGCCGATGGAGGGTTAAAGAGTTGCCTAACGAGGGCACACCTTGACGCCACAACACCAGTGCCATAAAGCAGTGCCCAAAGACAACTACCGACAATGACACCGCTCGAAGACCATCGATAACACGGTCGCGTGTCGGTGGCGTGGCACCTGCAATCGCCGTGATCGGTGGAGATGGAATTCCCTTCACTTTTAGCAATATAGAGCAATGGCTAAATTTCTCTTTCCTTTCCATCCTCCCCAGGACAATGTTTTCGCTGCGAATCCTTTTAGACAGCATCGTTTATGGTTCAAAAACATGTAGTTCTCTCTAGACCCGGCACTACCCAGAAGAACCGAATTTGGCGTCCACTTGCCCAAAAACATGCTCGGTAGGACCTATCCCGAAAACCCCTAACCTTTACAGGTGCCCTCCCCAGTTCAGTTTTCGCGTTCCTACCTTTGGAGCCTGGGTCAAGTCGAGGCGCCAGAGATTGTGAAGTCTTCGTGGATTGACGAGCAGCTCGCCGAGACGTACGAACGAATCGGTATGCGGGCGGGACTGCTCGAAGCAGTGGCCGGTATTTCCGAGCGCCGCTGGTGGCCCAAAGAGACCTGTTTTGATGACGCCGCGGCTCAAGCGGGCCGCGTAGCCCTCGATCGGGCTGGCGTTCTGCCGAGCGAAGTTGATCTCCTTATTTCCACCTCGGTCTGCAAACACCACCTCGAGCCCAGCGTGGCCTGCGCCGTTCATTTCCGCCTCGGCCTCGGCGCCAACTGTCTGAATTTTGACCTGGGCAATGCGTGTCTGGGATTCATGAACGCCATGTCGGTGGGTGCCATGGCGATTGAGACGGGAATGGCCAAAACGGTGCTCATTGTCGATGGCGAAGGCAGCCGCCAGCCCCAGGAAGCGACCATCGCCCGCTTGCAGGGACCAGAGACAACAATGCAAGACTTCTTTGACCAGTTCGCCTCCCTCACGTTGGGCTCCGGCGCCGCCGCGCTGGTCATGGGCGGACCACGCAAAGGTGCGCACCAATTTCTTGGTGGCGTGAGCCGAGCGGCCACGAACCATCACGACCTCTGCGTCGGTGACCTCGACGAAATGCGAACAAACACGGCGGAGCTCTTGACGGCCGGACTCGACCTCGGCCGCGAAGCCTTTGATGCGGCCCTCGAGCAAGGCTGGGACTGGACCAACTGCGATCGCTACGTCATGCACCAGGTCTCGAAACCACACACCGAAAAACTCTGTGAACGTCTCGGCATTGATCTCGCTCGCGTGCCATTGACCTACCCCACCTTCGGCAACATGGGACCAGCGGCCGTACCGTTCACATTGGCCAGTATCGCTGACGACATTTCCGAGGGAGAGCGCATTCTCCTTATGGGCATCGGTTCGGGGCTCAACTGCGCGGCCACCGAAATTCTCTGGTAATCACCTCGTGAGTCGCTCTACGCCTAGCGATACACAGCTCGAGACGTTCGGACTACAGCCGTCATGGTCCCGTCGCGTCACCTTCGCGGGAGCCGATGGCCGTCCAGTTACGTGGAACATTCTTGACACTGGTCCGGGACCTAGGGGCACCATCGTCTGCGTTCACGGCAACCCCACCTGGTCCTATCTCTGGCGAAACCTCCTCCAAACGCTCTCACCGGAGTGGCGGGTCGTGGCTATTGATCAAACGGGCATGGGGTACTCCGAGCGGGGTCGACCCCGGGTGCTCGCCCAGCGAATTGCTGAGCTGGTCGAGTTCTGCCGTCAGGAAATTGACGGACCCTTCGCGCTCGCCGCGCACGATTGGGGTGGGGCGGTGGCCATGGGTGCCGCGCCACAACTCCCCATCACGAATCTCATCTTGTCCAACACCGCCGCGGCGAAGCCCGAGGGTGTCAAGGTTCCCCCGTTGATTGGAATCGCTCGACGGGCCGCACAACTCATCTGTCAATGGACCCTGGGTTTCGTCCAGGGCACCGCACTGATGACGACGCGTGAGCACCGTAAAGCCCTGCGCGCGCCCTACAGGGGATCGCGCCGACGCCGGGCCGTGGCCGATTTCGTTACCGATATTCCCTTGAGCCCAACGGACCCTTCCTTTGCGGCCCTCGCCGGGGTAGCGACGGGAATCGAAACCCTCACCGTGCCAACACTGTTGGCGTGGGGTGGTCGCGATGTGGTCTTTCACGATCGGTTCCTCCGTGATCTTCACCGTCGACTCCCCCACGCGGACGTCGAGCGCTTCCCCAACTGCGCCCACCTCGCTCCCCTCGACCCCGCATTTGCACCGTTGGTGGCCCAGTGGCTCAACGCCTCACACACCGCGAGTGAGTCGGTCTCCATTTCAGAAGAAGTTGCGGGCATCTATCAGTCGATTGACAATCATCTCCACGATGGCAGCACGATTGTGGCTGGACCGGGGGGCACCTTGACGTGGGCCTCTCTCGCGACGCGCCGGTCCGACGTGGCCGAGACGTTACGCCGTCGAGGCGTCCAGCCGGGAGACAAGGTGGCGCTCTTGGTGAAGCCGAGTGGCGAACTCCTCGTCGCCGTCGCCGCCCTCTGGGCTCTGGGCGCCGTGCCCGTGGTGGCCGACCTCAACGGCGGCATCAAGCAACTACGTGATCTATTTCGTACAGCCGCACCGGTGGCCGTGATTGGCTCTCGGTCCACCACCCTGTTCAGTCGACTCATGCGACTCGCGCCCGGGGCCCAGCACGGCGTTCTCGGGCGAAGCTCACGACGGGCTCTAGAAAACGGCACCCTGCTGTCACGTAGCGAATTCGCACCGTTGACGAGCACCACCGTGGCCGCCATCGTTCATACTTCTGGTGCCACCGGACCGGCCAAACCCGTTCGCTACACCCACGGTGCACTCGAAGCGCAGCGCGACCTCTTCGCCCGGCTCTTTCCACTGGCGCCCGGCGAAGCCTTCACAACATCCTTCGCGCCGTTTCTACTGCTCGCTCCAGCGTTGGAACGAACCTGTCTGTTGCCCGAGATTCGTTTCGATCGTCCCGACCAACTTCGACTCAGCCATCTGCGCAAGCTC
>WLKR01000016.1 GCA_009701115.1 Actinomycetota bacterium
ACACACCACGACCTAGACGTCACCGACGCACAAGCCGTTCGTCGCACCGTGGGCATGGTCCGTCCGGACATCATCATTCATCTCGCGGCCTATACCGCGGTCGATAAGGCGGAGAGTGATGTTGAGGCCTGCTTTGCGGTTAATGAAGCGGGGACCGGCAATCTCTCGGATGCGGCATTTGAGTTTGGGGCGCGATTTATTGCCGTCTCAACGGACTACGTCTATGACGGCCGTAAGGGTGACACCTACGTGGAGACCGACCCGACTAATCCCATTGGCGTCTACGGTCGCTCCAAGTTGGCCGGCGAGCTGCGCTGTCGTCCCCTGGACACCATTATTCGTACGTCGTGGGTCATGGGTCTTCGTGGCCGCAACGTCTTGCACGTCATCGCCGATCGGGTCGCTCGTAATGAACCGATCCGTTTCGTAACCGACCAAGTGGGCACTCCTACGTTTTCGGCCGACCTCGCTCGGGCTCTCGCGACGTTTGCTCGTCAACCGCAGGGTGGAATTTGGCACGTTGCGAATCGGGGAACGACGTCGTGGTACTCGGTCGCCGAAACGGCTGCACGTCTTTTCGGTGCACCCGATGATTTCGTCACTCCAATAGTGACTGAAGAACTTTCGCCCGCACCCGCGGCGACTCGCCCGGCCCGAAGTGATCTCTCAACACGCAAGTGGGAGTCGGCAGGCTTCCAGCCAATGCCGGAATGGACGGCCGCTCTCTCTCGGTTCGTGGCCGACCGGAACTAAGGTTTCCCTACATGTCGTTACTTGATTCCACTCACCAAACGGTGTCCCACCCCGAGCGCATTGCGGTGATTGGTGCCGGCTACGTCGGAATTCCGACGGCCGTGATGTTGGCGCACTTTGGTCACAGTGTGGTTATTGCAGAACGGGACGAATTTCGCCGGGAATCCATCCGTAATGGTCGCTCGCCAATCCTCGAGGATGGACTTGAGGATGTTCTGGCTGCCGTAGTGCAGTCAGGTCAGCTTGAGGTCACCGCTGACGCCGTGCAAGCAGTTGCGGGTGCCAAGTTCGTTTTTCTTTGCGTAGCCACCCCGATGGACGATGATGGTCGCGCCGACCTCTCGTTCATTGATGCCGTTGCGCAACAAATCGCTCACGCCCTACGTGATGATGCGATTGTCGTCAACAAGTCCACGGTCCCCGTTGGCACAATGGAGCGCGTGAGGTCACTCATTAATCGCCCTGGCGTGCGCGTTGTTTCTAACCCCGAATTCCTTCGTGAGGGAACGGCCCTCGGCGACTCCCTTAAGCCTGATCGCATCGTGGTCGGCGCCGAAGATCGCGACGCGGCTAAGAGCGTGGCGCAGCTCTTTGCCTCCACCGGCGCTCCCGTTGTCGTAACGGATGCCACGACGAGCGAGCTCATCAAATATGCCTCGAACGCATTCTTAGCCACCAAGCTCTCTTTTATTAATACGATGTCGCGCCTCTGTGACCAGCTCGGTGCAGATGTTGATGACCTTGTGCGTGGCATGGGTAGTGACCATCGAATCGGCTTTCCATTTCTAAACCCCGGTCCGGGCTGGGGCGGCTCATGCCTCCCGAAGGACACCTCCGCACTCGTGGCCATTGCGGCCGACGCGGGACTTTCTCTCGACGTCGTTCGCGCCGCCATTGAATCCAATGCGGCCCAGCAGCGACACATCGTGACCCAAGTGGCCGCCATGGTGGGCGGTGCGCTGTCTGGCAAAACCGTGGCCGTCCTGGGTCTGACCTTCAAGGCCAATACCGGCGATCGCCGAGACTCGCCTGCGCTCCAAGTTGCGGAGTTGCTCCTTGCCGCGGGGGCCCGCCTTCACTCCTTTGATCCGACCGTCTCCGCTGACGACTCCTCTAGCGATGTCGCCAACCTTGGGGTCTGCGCCACGCTCGAAGAGGCCGTGGTTGGTGCTGACGCCGCCGTTGTTCTCACTGAGTGGGCCATGTTTCGCTCGCTCGAGTGGAGTCGCCTGGTCCCCACGATGGCGCAACCGTGCATCTACGACGCCCGCAGCGTGGTGGACCTCGAGGCGGCCCGTGCCGCTGGGGCCATGGTTCGGAGCATCGGGCGATCATGAATATCGCTGTCACGGGTGGAGCCGGCTTCGTCGGGTCTCACCTCGTGGATGCCCTTTTGGCGCGGGGCGACTCGGTCGTGGTCTTTGACGACCTCTCGACGGGAACTACTGAAAATCTCGCCGCTGCTTTAGCCAGTGGTCGTTGTGAACTGCGAGTGCAGGACGTTTCGCAGGGAATCGACTGCGAGATCCGGGTGCACGAGGTGTACCACTTGGCATCACCGGCATCACCCCCCGCCTACCTAGCCCGCCCTCTTGAAACTTTGGCGGTGGGTTCAGAGGGCACGCGCCACGCTCTCGAACTGGCGCGCCGCGATGGGGCCAAATTTCTCCTGGCGTCAACGTCTGAGGTCTACGGCGATCCGATTGAACACCCGCAACGTGAATCGTATTGGGGCAACGTAAATCCTGTTGGGCCCCGAAGTGTCTACGACGAAGCCAAGCGGTTTGCCGAAGCCCTCACGACGGCCTATCACCGCACCCACGGACTCCCCGTGGCGATTGTGCGCATTTTTAATACGTTCGGCCCACGACTCGCCGAGGGTGACGGGCGCGTCGTTTCAAACTTCATCTGCCAGTCGCTGCGCGGTGAGCCCCTCACCGTCTACGGCACGGGCGAACAGACTCGAAGCCTCTGCTATGTCAGCGACCTCGTGCGTGGTTTGCAGTTGGCCTGCGCCACGTCATTCGGCGAGCCCATCAATCTTGGAAATCCCAATGAGATGACAGTGTTGGAGATTGCGACGCTCATTCTTCAGGCCACCGGGTCGTCGAGCGAAGTAATTCATCAGCCACTTCCACAAGACGACCCCACTCGCCGCCGGCCCGATATTGAGCGTGCGGCCACCGTGCTCGACTGGTCTCCTGAGATCGACGTTGCCACGGGAATCGAGATGACGGTGGCGTACTTCGCGAAGCAACTCGGACTCCGGTAGTTCGCTATGCATCAGGTCAGTGCGGTTGTTGTTGATTACTTTGCCGGCGATGATTTGGTGACGTGTGTCGACTCGCTTCGTCGCGAAGGAGTTGAACATCTTGTCGTTGTCGACAACAGTACGCAGGGCGCGAGCGACGAGGCGCTCGCAGGGCGCGACGTCGTTCTCGTAGACACCCGGGTCAATGCCGGCTACGGCCGAGGGATGAATCGTGGCGTGGCCTTCGCGGGGGAGTGCGCCTACCTCCTTCTCTCTAACCCCGATGTCCAGGTCCACCCCCAAGCCGTAGAACGGCTCGTCTCCTTTATGGAGAACAATCTCGATGTCGGTATTGCCGGACCGACGATTGTCGATAGCGCCGGAGCGACGTATCCGTCGATCCGTATCTTTCCCAATGTCCTGCTCGCCGGACTACACGCACTCCTAGCTCCTCTGTGGGGCGGTAATCCCTTTACAAAGCGTTACCGATCACCGGGCCGCAATGGCCAGGTCGATTGGGTGAGCGGCGCGTTTTTCATTACTCGGACCACTGCCTTTCAGGCCGTGGGTGGATTTGATGAGCGGTACTTCATGTTCGCCGAAGATATGGATCTCTGCTGGCGCCTGCATGAGGCCGGCTGGCGCGTTGCGGTAGTTCCCGAGGCCACCGTCACGCACATCGAGGGTGTCTCGCGGGCTCGAGCACCTCGGGCCATGGTTCGGGCCCATCACGCCAGTGCCCTGAGGTTCGAGGCCCGTACGGCCCGTGGAGCGCGCCGCCTGCTACTTCCACTGGCGGCCGGTCTGCTCGGAATGCGGTTTCTCGTCCTCTCAATCTTTTCTTCTCGAACGCCTCGTCGCTGAAGCGTAGAATATTGCTGGTTGCGGGCAGGCTGTGGTTGAAAGTCGATGCCAGTCGCGGGCAAAACGACCCACGTAAGGCGTCTTGTGGACGCTGAGCATGGCGCGGTTTAGAAGTAAGTCCTGCCTTTGTGTCATCAAATGGGTGACGTGAAGTGTTGGTGAAGTGAGTGAATCGGTCCGTGGAGAGCAGTCTCTGCTGCTTCGGACCCACTCGGACACCACTGCAGGCGAGTGTGGGGTCAAAGACCAGGTCAGCTGCCCGCAACCAATACGCCATTTAAGGGCAGGTAGGGTTACAGGGACTATGAGCCTCTTAAGTAAGGTCCTTCGCGCTGGTGAAGGCAAGCGAGTTCGCCAACTCCAAGAACTGGTTGCGCCCATTAATGCGCTCTCCGACGAGATGGCCGCGCTCAGCGATGCCGCGTTGCAAGCCAAGACCTCAGAATTTAAAGCCCGTTTCGCAGACGGTGAAACGCTCGACGATCTCTTGATTGAGGCCTACGCGGTTGTCCGCGAGGCGGCAACTCGCGTGCTTGGTCAGCGCCACTACGACGTCCAGCTCATGGGTGGCATGGCGCTGCACTTTGGGTGGATTGCCGAAATGAAGACTGGTGAAGGCAAGACCCTGGTCTCCACCCTGCCGGTCTATCTGAATGCCCTCAGCGGCGAAGGCGTGCACGTCGTCACGGTGAACGACTATCTCGCTGCACGTGACGCCGAATGGATGGGCCGCCTGCACCGTTGGCTGGGGCTCACGGTCGGTCGAGTTGGCCCCGATGTCGACGACTTCGACGCCAAGCGAGCGGCGTACGCCTGTGACGTGACCTACGGCACAAACACTGAACTGGGTTTTGATTACCTCCGCGACAACATGGCCCGCTCGTTGGAGCAGATGGTCCAACGAGGCCACAACTTTGCGATTGTCGACGAAGTGGACTCAATCTTGATTGACGAAGCCCGTACGCCGTTGATCATCTCCGGCCCGGCCGACGACGTAACAAAGCTGTACTACCAATTCGCGTCCATCGTGCGCACGCTGACGCGTGACAAGGACTACGAAGTCGACGAAGAGAAAAAGACCGTGATTCCGACGGAGTCGGGTATCGAAAAAGTAGAGCGCGCTCTCGGGGTTACGAATCTCTACGACGCCGTATCGACGAACTACGTCCACCAACTGACTCAGGCACTTCGGTCTAAGGAACTCTTCTATCGCGACAAGGACTATCTCGTCGACGGTGGTGAGGTGAAAATCATTGACGAGTTCACCGGTCGCACACTCGATGGCCGTCGCTGGAATGACGGACTCCACCAGGCTGTTGAGGCCAAGGAGCGTGTCCGGATCCAAGACGAGAATCACACCTGGGCCACCGTTACTCTCCAGAACTACTTCCGTCTCTACGGCAAGCTCGCCGGTATGACCGGTACCGCGGAGACCGAGGCGGCCGAATTTGGTACCACCTACGGCCTTACGGTCGTCCCGATTCCGACGCACCGTCCGCCGCAGCGCGACGATCGTCCCGACTTGATTTTTAAGACCGAAGAGGCCAAGTTCGCCGCCATTGTGGAAGAGGTCGTAGACCGTAATGCCGCCGGCCAGCCCGTGTTGCTCGGTACAGCTTCGGTTGAAAAATCAGAACTCCTCTCGAAGGCCTTTGCCCAGGCGGGAATTGCCCACGAAGTCCTCAACGCCAAGCAGCACTTCCGCGAAGCGGAGATTGTCTCACAGGCCGGTCGCATTGGTGCCGTGACGGTGGCCACCAACATGGCGGGACGTGGTGTGGACATCATTCTCGGTGGCAACTTCGAGGGCCTTGCACAACGTGATGTGCAGGCCGAAGGTTTTCAGCCCGGCGCAGATGGCTACGACGAAGCACTGACAGCCTCTCTTGCCAAGTGGAAGCCAATCTGTGACGCCGAAGGCATAAAGGTACGAGAATCCGGCGGTCTCTACGTTCTCGGCACGGAACGCCATGAGTCTCGGCGAATCGACAACCAGCTCCGAGGTCGCAGCGGTCGCCAGGGTGATCCCGGAACGAGTCGTTTTTACCTCTCCCTGGAAGACGAGCTATTGCGCCTCTTCGCTACGGGAGCCATTAGCTGGGTTATGGATCGCACCATGCCTGATGATGAGCCGATCGAGGCCAAGATGGTCACCAAGGCGATCGAGCGTGCACAAAACACGGTCGAAGGCCGAAATGGCGAAATCCGCAAGGACGTTCTGAAGTACGACGAAGTAATGAATGAGCAGCGCAAGGTTATTTATGGTCGCCGCTATCAAATCCTTGAGGGAGAAGACCTCCACGGGCGGGCCTTAGAACTCATCACGGACAAGATGGCGGAAGTTGTGGCGGTTCACTGCGCCGACGAATATGCCGAAGAGTGGAACGTCAGCGACATTGTCCTCGCCGCCCGCAACTACTACCCAACCACGGTGACCGAGGCGCAGGTAGCGGCGTTATCCGATCGAGATGAACTCGAAGAGTTACTCGTTGAAGATGCTCTCAATTTTTATAAGAACAAGTGCGACGGGTATCCCGGCGAAGGTGGCATGGCGGAAGCTATTGAGCGAGACGTCATGCTGCAGATTCTTGACCAACGCTGGCGCGACCACCTCAGCGACATGGATCACCTACGCGACGGCATCCATTTGCGGGCCATGGCTCAGCAAGATCCACTCGTGGCTTGGCAACGTGAAGGTTTTGCGATGTTCGAACAGCTCTTGACTTCGGTGGACGACGACTTCGTTCGGTTCATTACCCATATCGAAACTATTGCGGCGCCCTCGAATGACAGTGCGCTCGATGGTGCCGTAACCAATGTCGACGCCGCCCCCGTGGAGTCTTCGAAAGTCCCCAATCCTTCCGGACCGGCCCCCAAGAACGCCGGTGTCGTCAAGGAGAAGATTGGTCGTAACGATCCCTGCTTCTGCGGTTCCAGCAAGAAGTTCAAGCAGTGCCATGGCCGACCCTAAGGCCGAAGGCGCCCTTCGCGACGCGACCACTGCCTTGGCTGACCTCACCCGCCGGTGGCGTGCAGCTGAAGACTACTTAAAGATTCCAGCACTTCGCGCTAAGCACGAAGTGCTGACTGAGCAAGCCGCTGATCCAAACCTCTGGGATGACCAAGACCGGGCCCGCTTGGTGACGACAGACCTAGGGCGTGCCGGAGTGGCTCTCGACGAATTCGATGGCCTCGGTGCTCAGATTGAAGATGGGGAAGTGCTCGTCGAACTGGCGCGCGAATCACTCGCAGCGGGTGATGCATCGATGGTCGCCGAACTCAGCGACACCGTGGAGCAGATCACCTCGGCAATCGAATCTCTGGAGCTCCAAAGTCTCCTTTCTGGTCAGTATGACGAATGTGATGCCATCTTGGAGTTTCACGCTGGCGCTGGCGGCACCGACGCTCAGGACTGGGCGGAGATGCTGCTGCGGATGTACAGCCGCTGGGCTGAACGCCGGGGTTTCGAAGTAGAAGTTGATGAAGTCTCCGAAGGGCAAGAGGCTGGCATCTTGTCGGCCACGGCGATTGTTAAGGGTCGCTTTGCGTTCGGGTGGCTTTCGGCCGAGCGCGGTGTTCATCGCCTCGTTCGAATTAGTCCGTTTGACTCTCAGTCTCGCCGGCAAACGAGTTTTTCTAGCGTAGAGATCACGCCCCTCCTCACTGACGCCAGTGGCGATGTCACGATTGAAGACAAAGATCTTCGCGTTGATACCTATCGCGCTTCGGGTGCTGGAGGCCAGCACGTCAATAAAACAGATTCTGCTATTCGACTGACCCATATACCGACCGGCATTGTCGTTAGTTGCCAAAATGAGCGCAGCCAACATCAAAATCGCGCCAGGGCAATGCAGATTCTCGAGTCCAAGCTCGCTGAACGTATTCGCGCCGAGCAGAAAGCAACTCTCGAGTCAATTACTGGCGAGCGCGGTGACAATGCGTGGGGAAGTCAGATTCGTAGTTACGTTCAAGCCCCCTATCAATTAGTGAAGGACCACCGCACTGATCACGAAACGGGCAATGTGGAAGCGGTCCTTGACGGTGACCTCGACACCTTTATGGAAGCGGAACTTCGCCGACAGCGGACGCGTTCCGCCTAATTTCACTGTCTCTGATGGCGCAAAATTGAGGGGCATCAGGGGTAGGCTGGTTGAGTAATCGGTAGCCGGATTTCCGCTAAAACCGAATAGGCCCGCGAAGGGGGTGTCATGATTCGTTTCGAGGACGTCAGCAAGACCTACCCCAATGGCACCGTGGCGCTTAAGAACGTCTCGGTTGAGATCAGCAAGGGAGACTTCGTCTTCCTGGTCGGATCTTCAGGTTCGGGTAAGACCTCCTTCCTGCGCCTTGTGCTTCGTGAAGAGCTCCCCGATAGTGGGGCAATCCACGTTTCGGGCAAGAATGTGCTGAAGATGCCGAAATGGCGAGTCCCGTATCTGCGCCGCAATATCGGCTGCGTGTTTCAGGACTTCCGACTGCTGCCCAACAAGACTGTCTTCGAAAACGTCGCCTTCGCCCTTGAAGTGATTGGTCGGCCCGCCGAAACCATCAAAAACCAAGTGACCCAGGTCCTAGATGTAGTCGGTCTTGCCGATAAGGCCGACAATCTCCCTAGTGAGCTCTCCGGTGGCGAGCAGCAGCGCGTGGCCGTGGCTCGCGCATTCGTGAACCGCCCAATTCTCCTGCTGGCCGACGAACCAACTGGCAACCTCGACCCCGCGAATTCGGAAATCATTATGCAGTTGTTAGAGCGCATCAATAAGGCCGGCACCACCGTAGTAATGGCGACTCACGACAAGGGTCTGGTTGACCGGATGCGTAAGCGCGTCATTGAAATGGTTGATGGTGAACTGGTCCGCGACGAGAGCCGCGGACTCTACGACACCGAAGTGACTACGGGGTTTTAAATGCTGAGCTTCTTTAGATACACCCTGCGCGAGACGGGCACCAACCTGTGGCGCAACCGCCTCATGACGATTGCCGCGATCTTGACGGTCACGGTTTCGTTGTTCCTTGTTGGCGCGGCGCTAATGCTCAAGCAGAGCGCTTCCCAGGCCTCGAGCCACTGGCAGCAGGGAACGCGAGTCACGATTTGGATGAAGCCCACCGCGTCGCAGGCTGAAGTCACGGCCGTCGACTCGCAGCTCCAGACCCTTCCCTTTGTGAAGAGCTGCACCTTCTACACCCAACAGCAGGACTACGAAGAGGCCCGCAAACTTCTCCCGCAGTCGGAATTTTCTGTGCTCCAGCCCAGCGATATGCCATCGTCATTCCGTTGCACGCCAACGACGCCGAACAACGTCTTTGTGGTCGAGACGAGCTTCACGGGACAGCCGGGTGTTCTGACGGTTACCGCGCCCGAACAGCAGGTGCGTCAGATGGAGAAGGTCATCCGCATTGCCCAGTGGGTCTTCGTGGGTCTCGCAGGCATTTTGTTGATCTCGGCAACCGTCTTGATTCTGAACACGATTCGAATGGCCATCTTTGCTCGTCGCCGAGAAGTAGCGGTAATGAAGCTTGTCGGTGCCACCAACTGGTTCATCCGTATTCCATTCATTAGCGAAGGCTTCTTCCAGGGACTCATTGGCTCAGGACTCGCCGTTGGCTTCCTGGCGGTATTCCAAACTTGGTACCCACTGCCGGTACTCTTCCGCCTCTCCACCACGGCCTTCATAGGATCGGCTTCGGTGGTTGCATTTCTTGGAGTTTCGATCGGCTCGATCGGTTCAGCGTTGGCTATTCGTCGATTCCTCGACGTCTAGTTCTCGTTTTCGTAGTCAATCGCCAACGAGTTCACACAGTAGCGCAAGCCTGACTCTGTAGGTCCGTCATTAAAGACGTGGCCGAGATGACCACCACACTGAGAGCAGAGTATTTCCGTACGCACCATTCCTAATGAGGCGTCTCGCCTTTCGATGATGGTGCCCGGAATGCATTCATCGAAACTGGGCCAGCCGCAACCGGAGTCGAATTTCTGACTCGTCGTGAAGAGGACCTGCTGGCATCCACCACAGGCAAAGGTGCCCTGGCCGTCAACATGGAGGAGGGCGCCGGTGAAGGGTGGCTCGGTAGCCGCTTCACGAAGTACAGCGAACCGATCATTCGAGAGTTCGTTACGCCACTCGGCATCGGTCTTTTCAATAGGAAAGCTCATACGCGCACGCTACCGGTACGCCGGTGCAATCTGGTTACAGAAAGGTTGGACGGGGGGCGAGCGGAAGTTCCAATTCGATGGCCGGAACATCATTGAGAAAATGCTGCATCGCCTGGCGAACACCCGCAATATCGAGGCCTATCTCGGCCAACAGCGCATCGGGAGTGTTGTGCTGTAGGAACGCTCGAGGTACGCCCAGAATCCGCGATGTGGGTACAGGCACACCCATTGCCTGGGCCTGAGTCCGCAGGCGGGCCAGAATCAAAGCGCCCGCACCCCCGTGTTGGACACCATCTTCGATAGTAAGGACACGTTTGTGGGTGAGGGCTTCGGTGATCATCGCCGGATCTGGAGGTATGACGCGAGCGTCAAACAGTGTGACGCGAGAGGCATCCATGCCCATCTCCTCGAGTGCTTCAAAGGCGTGCCCCACCATTTTTCCTACGGCGACCACGCAGAGGCTGCCGTCACCCTGCTTGATCTTGCGAGAATTGAGGCCAGTACCTGCTTGGCCATCAATGTGTCGGGGAGTTGTTTTTGGAAATCGAATCGCCGTCGGGGTATCCAGTGCCAATGCCGAAGCAAGCATCACCGGTACTTCTTCAATGCTGGATGGGGCAAAAATGGTCACACCAGGGATTGCGAGGCATAGCGCCATATCGAGAATCCCGTGGTGCGACGGACCGTCGTCACCGGTGATGCCGGCCCGATCAAAGACCATGACTACGGGAAGCCCAAGGAGACCAACATCCAGATTGGCTTGGTCGAATGCTCGGGAAAAAAACGTGGAGTAGACGCATACGACCGGCTTGAGGCCGCCCATCGCCATACCGGCCGCCGTGGTCATCTCGTGCTGCTCCGCGATACCAACGTCAAAAAACCTGGCTGGGAACTGCTGTTGAAACTGCATGAGACCCGTCGGTCCGGCCATGGCTGCGGTCAATGCAACAATGCGGCTGTCATTACGGGCCTCAGATACGAGGGCGCGAGAAAACGATTCCGTGAAGGAGACAACGGGGACTTCGTCGTCATCGAGCTTTGGCGGGATTTTGTAGTCGTGGAGCTTTTGAGTGTCGCTGATTGCGGGGGCGTAGCCACGACCCTTCTCTGTTAAGAGATGAACGACAATTGGGCCATCCCATTCGGCCGCATTCGTCAGTGCTGACTCAATCGAAGGAATATCGTGGCCGTCAATCGGACCCACGTACCGCACTCCAAGATTTTCGAAAAATGTATGAGGCGTAACCATTTCGCGCACCACGCTTGTTACACCGTGAAAACCGAGATAGGCCAAACGTCCGAGCCCTGGAATCTTGCGCAGCGTCTCGCGTAGTCGGTTGGTCGTGCTCACGTAGGTCTGGTTCAAACGGAGCTGAGTCAGGGATTCAGAAAGTTTGGAAACAGTAGGCGCATAGCTTCGACCGTTGTCGTTCAAAATAATCACCACTCGTTGATTGTGGTGGCCGAGGTTGTTCAGGGCTTCAAAGGTCATGCCACCAGTTAGCGAACCGTCACCAACGACGGCCACGATTCGGCGATCGCCACCGTGTCCCACCAGTTCTCCGCGCTGTTGCAAGGCGACGGAAAGACCGTGGGCGTAGGAGAGAGCGGTTGAGGCGTGAGACGATTCGATCCAGTCGTGCTCACTCTCGGCGCGGTTGGGATAGCCCGAGATGCCATCGCGCTTACGGAGACGCTCAAAACCCTCGCGCCGGCCAGTCAGGAGTTTGTGGACGTAAGTCTGGTGTCCCGTGTCCCAAAGAACAACGTCACGGGGTGAGGAAAAGATTCGGTGCAACGCCAGGGTTAGTTCGACGACTCCGAGATTGCTACCCAGGTGCCCCCCGGTCTTGGTTACGGCCGAGATTACGAATTCGCGAATCTCTGCGGCGAGGTCATCGAGCTCGGTATAGGAGAGGTGCTTGATATCTTCCGGAGAGTTGATCGACGGTAGTAGCACTGCTCCAGCCTAATTCGCATTGGCACCACCCTCACCAGTCTTAGTATCGGAATCCCAGCCACCGCTACGATGCATTTGTGACTACTGAGACCCTTTTGGAACAGAGCATTATCGAAGGCGTTCTCGCCACGGCTATGGCCCGAGGTGGTGAATTCGCAGAAATCTTCGTCGAGGATCGCAGCACCTCTTCGGCCACCCTTGATCAACGACGCGTGGAAGAGCTCACCTCGGGACGTGAACGCGGAGCTGGTATCCGGGTGGTAGTCGGCGACACGACTGGATTTGCCCATACGGCAGACCTTTCGCCCGCCAGTCTCGAGCGCGCTGCCGAGGCGGCAGCGTCAGTTGCACGCTCCGGTGGTGGTGGGACGGTCACTGTCGCACTAGATGCGTTCCGTGGGCACA
>WLKR01000160.1 GCA_009701115.1 Actinomycetota bacterium
CTCCGGCGGCTGCGCGCTCCGCCAGGTCGATAGCAATCATGCCTTCGGCCATCGTTACGGCCCGCGAGTCAACAATCTTCACGGGAATCTGGTCGGCCACGGCCTGAGCCGCGAGGGTCGCTGACTGGTGAGTGGCCGAGAGGTCGGAAGAGAGGGCCACGACCACAACGCCGTCAGCCCCTTCGGCCTTGGCCTTGAGGAAGGCCTCCTGGAAGGCACCCGGTGAGGGAGCGGCCGTCTCTGGCAACTCGGAGGAGGTCTTGCACTTGGCCCAGAACTCGTGGGGATTGAGGTCTCGACCGTCTACGAACTCCTCGTCGCCGAAGCGGACGGTGAGGGGCACGATGGCGATGTTGAGCCGGTTGGCAATGTCCAGCGGTAGGTCAGATGCGCTGTCGGTAATTACGCGAATAGTGGCCATAAAGCCCTCCCCAAAATTGGCTGACTACACCTTCCCACGAACCAGGGCGCCAAAGTCGGACTTTCGTAAGGCGTGGCGGAAAAAGAAGAGAAAGGCGAGCAGGCCAGTAGCGGTAGCGATTCCCGTTCGTACGGCGAGCCCCACGCCTGCAGTTGACCCCATGAAGCTGTACGCCACGGCCGCAGTCAGGGCTGAGGCCACCGAGGCCAGCAGGAGACGGCGGAGGTGGGGCTCGAGGAACATGGCCCCCACGCTGGTCTGGCGGTAGTGCATGATGCCCAGACCGGCCACGGCCGCGAGTGTGTAGGAGATCGAGATGGCACTGATGAGGGCACCGAGCGAGTGGCGGCCCATGGTGGCTGCGAGAATTACGGTCCCGAGATTTTGAAAGGCGTAGAGCCCGAAGATGTCGACGCCTCGTTGCTGGGCCTGCAGCCCACGAATGATCACCTGGAAGACCGTGTAGCCCGGCAGGCCCGTGGCCAAAACCGCAAGGCCCACGCCGGCTTCGAGTTTGACGGAACCGTCACCGTGGTTTAGGAGTAACGCCACAATGGGCTGGGCCAAAATCACCATGAGCGCGGCTATGGGCACGACAATCGTGAGCGAGGTGCGCATGGCGTCCATCAGCCGTTCGCTGTAGCCGTGGCGATCGTCCGAGGTGTAGAGCGCAATGAGGTCCGTATTGACGGCCTGCAAGACACTGGCCACCACAACGGCGAAGGGCATTTGCATGAAGGCCCAGCCGTAGGTGTAGGCCGATACGGGACCGCTTCCCCCGACGCCGAACGCCAGGGCCAACACGAAGTAGAGCGCGACCTGGTTGACAATGACCACGAGGATGGTCCAACCGCCGAGTCGCAGCACACCGCGCACGGCCTCGTCACGCATATCAAGTCGCAGGCGGACTCGACCGAGACGGCTGGACGTCAACGAGGGAACCAAGACAAAGAATTGTGCGAGGAGACCGAGCGTCGTGCCGAGCGCGAGCAAGGTGAGTTCCCTCGTACCGAGTACCGAGGTCACCGTTGGTGAGGGCACGGCGATGTGGAACCAGATCAAGACCGCAATAGCCACCACGTTGTTCACAATCGGGGCGTAACTGACGGCACCGAACTTGTTACGAATCTGCAAGAGCACGCCACTCAGGGACAAGATGCCGTAGAGAAATACTTGGGGCGCGAACCATCGAAGGAACGTGGTCGCCACTTCGCGCTGGTTCTGTAGCACCACGGCGTCTCGGTGGGGGTCGAGGTGATTAAAGGCTGTCATGGCGTCGACGATGTACGGCGCAAAGATCCACGTCAGCAGCGTGGCCGCCGCGAGGACAATCAACGTCAAGGTGACGACGCTCGAGATGGAACGCCACGCCTTGCGCTCGCCGTCGAGCGTGATGCGCTGCACGAAGACCGACAGGAACGTGGCGCCGATGACACCACCAATCACGAGGTCGTAGAGCGAGTTGGGAATGGTGTTGGCGAGGTTGAATCCGTCAGCGAGGGGAGTGAAGCCCAAGACGTAGGCGAGCACCAAGGTGCGCACTAAACCACTCACTCGCGAGATCATCGTGCCCGAGGCGAGGGTTACGACGCGACGCTGGAGGGTGCTCATCGGGCGTGCCGACCCGGACTCTTACGGCGAGTAGTTCGCCACCACCACCAGGCAATCACGAGGAGCGATCCGGCCGACAGGGCGTACCCCACCACTGATGCCGAGGTGTAGCGCACTTGAATCGTGCCGGTCGCAATGACGACCCGCCCGTCGGTCGTGGTGAGCCTGATGGTCATGAGTGAGGAAGTCCCACGCGTCATCGTGGCGCTGATAGGAGTCGAGGCCGTCTGGGTCAAGATTCCCACGGGGATTACCTGCCCGTCGGGAAACTCAATCCGATCGGCACTGACCCGTATGAGACCGGTGATGCCGTAGTCGGCCGAACTGTAGAGAGTGACAGGAATGGTGCCTGTGGCCGATGCCAAGATGACCGTGCTCTGATCGATCCGAAATTTCGCGAGTTCGTCTCTGAGTACCCGTTGGGCATTGGCCACGCCGTTGGCGTGCGAGCGCAGTCCGACTTCGGCCTGCAGGCGGGCCATTTGAATGCGCAGGAACGGCGCCGGCGTGCTGAATGTGGAGATCAAGCTCGCGGCGTCGCGCTTGAGATTGGCGAGAGTCGTTATCTCACTGGTGCGCCACGGAGCAACGGGAGCGCTCGCCAAACTTCGCAGCGCCGGTGAACGGTTCTGGCCGATTTGAGCGATGGTGGCCGACGCGTCAATAGAGCGTTGGGTCAACAGCGGTGATGCCCGAAGTGCCGATGCGAGTTCGGTAGTGAAGGTCGGCGAGGCCTGATCGAGGTTGGTGGTAATGACCTCGGTGCGCGGACTGCGAGCGTTTGGTGCTTGGTAATAGAGCATCGAAAGCGTGCCCATAGTGAGGGCCGCTAACCGCCCCGGTTCAATGTCGTTACGATTCGCCAGAGCCGAGAGAGGGGAGTCCACCGCGAGCGCCCGGGCACTCGCCGGAACTCCGACCAGACGAAATGGTGAGCCCCAACCCAGTGTGCGAGATGGCGCCGAACGAAGTGCTTCCTCTCCGATCACGATGACGTGGCGACCCTGGTGGTCGACGGCCGCGGCTGAGGTCGAACCGACGACACCGGGGAGAAAGACGGCGTCGGTCATGCGACTCTCTGAGGTCACTTCACCCAGGAGCTGCTCTACGACGATGAAGTGCTGGGGAATATCGACACCGAGTCCGCGTGCCCTCAGAGATCCGTAGTCCATTGCTCGGGCGCCCATGGGCATCACGCGGTGTTGGGGTGAAGCGAGAAAATTGCGTAGCGCATCGACATACCGTTGGGCTACGGGGTTGTCACTAGTGAGCGTGCGGTGGAGTTCATCGGCCGACAGGGCAATTGTTAAGGGTTCTGGATTCAACGCGAGGGTCGACAACGTCGCACTGGTTGCACTCCACGAGTCCGCCGCCACGGCCTGACTCTTAAGAGTCCACGCGACGCGGAGGGGTCGAGTGACAACGCCATTGGTGATGGTGACTAACGACCACATCGAAATTTGGCTGCCCCGTGCGGTCACCGAGTACTGGAGGGGAAAAACTCCGTTGCAGCGTGAGCCGCACTTGCTCTGCAGCACCGGACGCACCGAGCCGCACGAAGTGTACGCATC
>WLKR01000161.1 GCA_009701115.1 Actinomycetota bacterium
TGAAGGCGTCACTGATTGGTACGTCGCGGGACTCGGTACGGCTGGGGGCGCGTCGTCGCGCCTGACCCTACTCAACCCCTCGGCCACCCCGGCCGTGATCGATATCTCGACGCAGTCCTCATTGGGCTTCTTGGCCCCCGCCCCCTATCAGGGTCTTGTCATTCCCGCCAATGGTCAACTCACCCTCTCGGTGGGCCAACAGGTCGTTGAGGCCAACGCTCTCGCCGTGCACGTCACGGCTCTGCGTGGGTCCTTCGTCGGTTCGGCCCTGCTCGTGGTGGCTGGTCGCGCCTCGATCTTGACGGGCCAGTCGTCCCCCATGGCCGACGCCTCTTACGGCTCGTTGAACACCAATGAAAATTCGACGGAAACTATCAATCTCTACAACCCCCTCGAAGTGACGGCCCACGTCAAGCTCAAATTGCATCTGCCCGGTTTCGACATCGCCCCGATCTCGGTCGACGTCGAACCATCAGCGACGGCCAGCGTCAAGCTCGTGCCCGACACTCGTGTACCGACTTCCGGGTGGGCCACGCTGCGGGTCACCTCGCCCGAGGGAATTATCTCGACGCTCTACTCGGTCGCTAACGGGTACGCCCGCTTGGCCTCACCGACACCGTCCGGTACGACGTTGGCCTGGCTCAGTGCACTAGACCACAACGGTCCGGTCCGCGTTGTCGTACTCCAAGGTCAGAACATTCCCTTGACCTTCACCTACTTCAAGGGTCAGCGCGCAATCGCAACAACGTTGAAGGCCTCGGCCGGTATTCCGGTGATCGCCCCCGAGGAATGGCTGTCCGCCACGTATGGAATCGTGAGTGCCGGCACCCCGCTGTTGATGCAAGGTGCGGTCGGCGCAAATGGTCTTGAGAGTGGTCTGAACGGTCGTTAGACCGCTACCCACTTAGGCCTCAGGTGTTGACTCTTCGGTGAGCTTGGCCGCATCCGTGAGCGCGTCGTGATTCGTGGTCTCG
Organism: Actinomycetota bacterium; assembly: GCA_009701115.1. Next base: position 975 of record WLKR01000161.1, read on the forward strand.
AGCATGGTGCGCACCGTCTTCTTGCCAAAGGGGTGCACGGCCTGACCGTGAGCCTCGTCAATCAACTGGGCCGCCGTCTCGCCGTCGATGCTCTCTTCGGCCAATAGCTTCTGCGCCACGGCTTCGAGTCCCCGACGGTGCAGGGTCAGGACTTCGATGGCCCGGGCCTCTTGCTCCCGCAAAATACGCTCAACTTCTTCGTCGATGATCTTGGCCGTGTCGTCCGAGTAGTCGCGGGTCTGCATGAGACCCTCGCCCAAGAAGACCTGGTTGTTCGAACCCCACGCCATCGGTCCGACGCGCTTGGACATACCCCACTCGCGAACCATGCGGCCCGCCAGTTCGGTGTTGCGCTGCAGGTCGTCGGAGGCTCCGGTGGAGAGGTCGCCGTAGATGAGCAGTTCGGCCACGCGGCCACCCATGCGCATGCAGAGCGAGTCCTCGACGTACTGACGAGAGTGAATGTGACGGTCCTCTTCGGGCAACGTCCAGGTCACCCCGAGGGCCATGCCGCGAGGCAAGATCGTGATCTTGTGCAGCGGGTCGGAGTGCTCGAGGACATAGGCCAACAGGGCGTGACCACTCTCGTGGTAGGCCACGCGCTCGCGCTCGTCGTCTTGCAGGACTTGGCCGTCACGGAGTTGGCCCATGACGACGCGGTCACGGGCATTTTCAAAGTCGGCCATCGCAATGGTGGTCGAGTCACGACGCACCGCGTGCAGGGCCGCTTCGTTCACGAGGTTCGCGAGGTCAGCACCGCTCATACCGGGCGTGCCACGGGCCACGGTCTCGAGGTTGACGTCATCGGACAACTGCTTGTTCTTGGCGTGGACCTGGAGGATCGGGAGACGCTCTTCGAGGTCGGGGAGGGGAACGACGACCTGGCGGTCGAACCGTCCGGGGCGGAGCAGCGCGGCGTCCAAGACGTCGGGACGGTTGGTGGCGGCCATTACGACCACACCCTCGGTCGGGTCGAAGCCGTCCATCTCACTCAACATCTGGTTCAGGGTCTGCTCACGCTCGTCGTGGCCACCACCGAGACCGGCGCCCCGCTTGCGACCAATGGAGTCGATCTCGTCCACGAAGATGATGGCCGGAGCCTGCTTGCGGGCCGTGGCGAAGAGGTCGCGGACGCGACTGGCACCGACACCAACGAACATCTCCATGAAGTCCGAACCCGAAACGGAGAAGAAGGGGACCTTGGCCTCACCGGCGACGGCGCGGGCGATCAGCGTCTTACCGGTGCCGGGGGGACCGACCAACAAGATGCCCTTGGGAATACGGGCGCCAATGGCCTTGTACTTGTCGGGACTCTTTAAGAAGGAGACGACTTCACTGATCTCTTCTTTGACTCCGATGTAGCCGGCGACGTCGGCGAAGGTCGTGGTGGGGTGGTCCTCGTCGAACTTCTTGGCCTTGGACTTGCCAATGGACATCATGCCGCCCATTTGGCCCTTGCTCAGGCGGGTGAAGATGAAGAGGGGTAGGAGAACAAAGAGAACGAGCATCTCAATGAGGGGGAGCCAGTTACGGGTGAAGCTCGAGGGGTTGGCGAACTTGACGGTCACGCCCAACTTGCGCAGTGCCTTGACGTCACTGGGAATTACGGGCATGGGACCAGAGACGCTGTAGCGGACACCCGAGGTCAGTACACCAGTAATGGTGCCGGTGGCGTTTTCCACCGAGGCCGAGGTAATGGCGTGGGCCTCTGCCTTGGCGAGGAAGGCCGAGTAGGTAAAGGTGCGGACAGTCTTGGTCTTAAAGAGGTTCGGGCCGACCAGAATTCCTAGCGCCAGGGCCACGATGGCGATGGTGGTGAGACGGCGCCGCTGTTCGGGCCGCAGCGTCGGCTCCTTGGCGTCGGGGGACTTCTTCTTCGGGGTGGGGGTCTTGCTCATTGGGAGTAATGCTAGAGGGCAACCACTACATCGATTTCGAGACAATTTCGGGGTAGTGGCACGGTTAGCCTTGAGCCATGGAGAACGACCAACTCGCCACGAGCCCCGTCTTGGAGCGTGGACAGGGCGTGACTCTGCTGGTCGCCTGCTTCGTGGGCTTCATCCTCTCCCAGTTCGTCGCTGGTGTCGTTGCCGGGGTGGCTACCAACACCATTGCCCATCAGGGCCTAACTCACTTCCTCGATCACCACTTTGAATGGCCCTGGTGGCTCACGGCCTCCCAGATGTTCGGACTGTGGCTGGGCTTTGCCGCCATTGTCGTGCTCGCCATGAAGACGGTCCAACCAGTCCTACCCACCGGTTTTTTCAAGGTCCGCTGGCAAGATCTCAAGTTCCTACCGCTCGGCGTCTTGCTCCAGGCCCTGGTCGGCGCGCTCTACTACCCCTTTCACGTCGAATCGGCTAGCGACCCCGTCAAGCAGGTAGTGGGCCACAACCCCGCCTACGGCATGCTCGTCATCATGTTCTTCGTCGGTATTGGCGCTCCCTTTATCGAAGAGCTCCTCTTTCGCGGGGTGATCCTGCAGGCCTTCATCGCACTCGGCGAATTCATCAATGGCTGGCAGGTGCGCGCATTGGCGTACGTCATCACTTCGTGCGTCCTCTTCAATCAGATTGTCGGCGACCATCCCTCAATTGGGCGAATAGTGATGGATGTACTCA
>WLKR01000162.1 GCA_009701115.1 Actinomycetota bacterium
CATCCAGGCGCCCGACCTCAACATCGCACGAGTCCCGACCTGGGGACGGATTTCAGAAAGTTTTGGTGAGAACCCCACTCTCGCCGGACTCATGGGTCAGGCCGAAGTCAGCAGTTTGATCTCACACGTTCCATTCGTCGTCTTGAAGCACTTTGGCGCTTACGGGCAGGAGAACTCCCGCCGAGTAGTGAATCAGGTCATTTCCGAGAAGACGTTGTACGACAGCTACTTACGGCCATTCGCAATCGCCCAGCAGGGCGGCGCAGCGGCAATGGCATCCGGTCGTCAGCACGACTTACTCATGATGTGCTCATACGGCGACATCAACGGGACCCAGTCCTGCACTTCCAACACCTTGAACACCGCACTAGCAAACTTTAATTTCAAAGGGCTCGTCCGTTCCGACCTCGATGTTCGTTCGGGCGTGGGACCCCTCTACACATCCGGTGTATCGCTCATCAAGCCCCAGGGTGCTTTGAGTATGTCCGCAATGAATGCCTTGTCGGCCAAGACCAAGCAGGCCATCCACGATGCCGCCGTCATGGTTGTCACCGAGATGTTCCGTACTTCGCTAGTGACGCCAACGGGAGTCCGCGACCGCAACATAGGAGCCACGCTGAGTACCAGCATGCACGACCAGGGCATCAACGTCGCCAACGATATCGAGCGCCGAGCCGCCGTCTTACTAAAGAACAATGGTGTCTTCCCGCTCGTCAAGAGCGGATCCACACTCCTACTCACCATGCAAGATCTCGACGACACCTGCCGAGCGCTCGCAACCTCGATGAACCGGCTGGGCTACAGCGCAACATGTCGGGTTCTCAACCCACCACTGAGTGGCGGCGTCAAGCCATTCGGGAAAATTACGAGTGCCAACGGCAAAGTTCGCAAAGAGGCTTCCGTCGTCTGGGTGGCGCCGCGCACTGGCTACTACTTCTTTCAGCAGCAGACCACTGGTAACTCAGAACTCAAGGTCAACGGTGTTCGCACAATCGTGGTGAACGGAAATGCAGAATTCCCCTTCGCCAACTTCACGAGTTTTCGAGCCACCGCCGGAGAGTCCCTCTCGCTCCACTTGAGCTGGCTGCAAAAGGCTCCCAACTTCACCATTACCTCCATGGACAACACCTTGATCACGGCACTCGACGCCATGAAGTCAGCCACACGAGTCATCGTCATGGCGAACGACGTTGGACGAGAGGGTGCCGACCGGTCGACCTTGGAGCTCCCCTACGGCTTCGACGCTCTCATTAAGGTGGCCGCCGCCACGAAGCCCACCTCAGTAGCCCTCTTCACCACCGGCCCCGTGACGATGCCGTGGATTGGTTCAGTCAATGGCGTCTTCGAATTCTGGAATGGGCCGGGCGACGCCACGGCCGATAATTCAATAGCGCGACTCACCCCGGCCATCGCCGACCTGATCAGCGGCGTGACCACACCAACGGGCCACCTCCCAATCACCTTTCCGGTAGCGACTGCGACGAGCCCCTCGGGTTTCAATAATCAAGCGTTCTGGCCTGGCATCAAGAATGAGGTCAATCTCAAGAGCCCTCCCAACGGTGGGCTGGGACTCGGCTTTAACTGGTACCAGAGCGCGTCATGGCCAGTGCTCTTTCCCTTCGGTTTTGGCTTGACCTACCCCACCACCGATTCCACGTTCCCCACGAGCTCTGTGAGTTGTGCCGCCGCAACTGCCACGTCACTCTGTCTGCGGGTCCAACCCCGCGTCACCATGAGTAGTACCGTCAAGGACTTCACGACTATCTCGCAGCTCTACGTGGCACCGCCGGCGTCGTCGGGCCAGCCCAAACTTCTGCTGGGCACCGTCACGGCTACGCAATGCCGGACCACAACGGGTTCCTCAACAACCAACTCGAACACCTGCATCTCGGGGAGCACGAACGCCACGGTGACCGCACTCCAGTCCGGCACGTGGAACTCCACTAACCGCCAATACCAGTTCGCTCCGGGCTGCTACTCCTTCATCCTCGCCGACCACGCACGTGATGCTTTCGATATTTTGGCTACTCCACGCCAGGGCAACCACCCGAGCGCCATCGTCCACGCCACGGCCCCATTTAGTGCTTCGACGGATATCACTGCGGGCGCCTGCCCCGCTTAGTTTGTAGTCAGCCGAGCGCGCAAGCGATCAGCGACACCGACCCAGCCCTTGTACTCCAGCGATTCTTGGGGTGCGGTGTCGAGGGCGAGCAGCAGGGCGCTTCCGTAGTCGGCACTGATCTCCAAGAGTTGCTCCAGAGACCGAACGTAGGTGCGAATGGTAAAGACAATGGCCCCAGTCTGGGGAAGGACGCGGAGCGTCTGGCGCTCCACTCGAAAGAACCACTCTTCAACGTCATCAAGAGGACGGCGGTGACTAGGCGGCAGAAATAGCTCCGGGGAATCAACCAGCGACCAATTCAGCCGCCAGACGGATCGATCCACAGTCATCCGGTCGAAGAAGGCGTTGACCGGAGAAGCCAGCTGGGTCGCGTAGCCCGGCACCACGTCATGGATTTGGTCCAACGAGCGTCCAATCTTTTCGGCGAGATACCACCTCGAAGGAAAGGCCACGACCGCACCGCTAAGGCGCCACTCATCTTCAAAACGTTCCATGATGCACAGATCATCTGGAACCAGTAGAGAGGCCTCTACCAGGGGATGGTCCACCGCACCAACCCTGGGATTACCTACATGCTCGACCACGAGAGCGTGAAGTTCTTCAGCCGCAGGCCGACACGAGTCGAGTAGCCCCACGACCTCATCTCGACGGTTACGTAGAAGGCGATGCTTCTCTTCGAGTTCTTGCGCGACGCCATGATCCGACTCAAACCAGTTAGAGAGCTCTAACGGCCGAAGGCCCATCGCCAATCGAAACGATTTACCGTCGAGGGGAATGTACTCCGACAAGCGGGCTTACTTTGTTTGAAAACGAAATGGGGCTGATGGAAGTCCAGATCCGGCCGAGCTCACCGCTCGCACTTGGACTGAATAGAAACGCTTCGCGGCGAGACCCGAAATCACGAGAGGAGATGCCGTCGTGCCCGATGAGCGGGTCACCCAAGTCGTTCCGTGGTTGAGGGAGTACTGGTACGAGGTGATTGACCGACCACCAGTACCTGGCGCTGCGAAGCTCACTGTGGCCTTCGTCGACGTCGTCACGATGGCCTGAATCACTGTCTTCCCGGGGGTGGTGAAGGGCACGGCCGTGGTCGCAACCGATGCCGTTCCGGCGCCAACGATGTTTCGGGCACGAATCTTGACTGAGTAGGACGTGCCGTTGATAAGCCCAGTGATTGTCAGGGCTGAGTTTTTGGTGCGGTACTGGCCAGACTGCCATGAGGTACCGCCATCGACTGAGTAGTCGTAGTACCCGAGCGCCGCGCCGCCAGTAGTAGTAGGTGCCGTAAAGGTCACCACAACGCTCCGATTACCAGCCACGACAGACGTAATGCCTGGGGCACCGGGTGTTGTGGCGGGGATGACGAGGTTGCTATTTGAAGGAGCGGAAGTTCCACGGCTGTTGATGGCCATGACGTAGA
>WLKR01000163.1 GCA_009701115.1 Actinomycetota bacterium
ATGTACCACCAGTTCATGGAACTCGCCGGCGTCGACATCACCCGCGAAGCCATGGAAATCGGGCCAACCTGTCACTACATCATGGGTGGCGTGAAGGTCGATGCCGACACCGCTGCGACGAAGGTCCCCGGACTCTTCGCTGCTGGTGAGGTGGCCGGTGGTATGCACGGAGCTAACCGTCTCGGTGGAAACTCACTGTCCGACCTCATCGTCTTTGGACGTCGCGCCGGCATGGGTGCCGCCGACTACATCGAAGGGCTTCAGGGCAGCGCCACACTGAACCAGGGCGAGGTAGATGCGGCCATCGCCGAAGCTCTCGCTCCGTTCAACCGCGAGAATGGTGAGAACCCCTACGACATCCAGCGCGACCTGCAGGAAATGATGCAGGCCAACGTCGGCATCATCCGTACGGGTTCCGAAGTTGAAGCGGCCATCGAGACGCTCGAGAACTTCACTGAGCGTGTGCAGAACATCGCCCTCAAGGGCGGCCGTCAGTACAACCCCGGTTGGAACTTGGCGACAGACCTGCCCAGCATGTTGACCGTCTCCAAGTGCACCGCTCGCGGCGCACGGGACCGCAAGGAGTCACGTGGTGGTCACACCCGTGAAGACTTCCCCGGTACCGACGAGCAACTCTCGAAGGTCAACATCGGTCACACCCTTGCCGGTAACGACTGGACTGGATCAATCAAGACGGAGCAGATCCCTCTGCTTCCTATCCCTGCTGAACTGAAGGCACTCCTCGAGGAGGGTAAATAATGAGCGACGTAACGATGCGCATCTGGCGCGGTGACTCCACCGGCGGCCAGTTTGAGAATTACACCTTGGAGCAGAACGAGGGCGAAGTCGTCCTTGACGTCATCCACCGCATTCAGGCCACCGAGGCGCCCGACTTGGCGTGCCGTTGGAACTGCAAGGCCGGTAAGTGTGGATCATGTGCCGCTGAAATCAACGGCAAGCCCCGTTTGATGTGCATGACCCGCATGTCGGAAATGCCTGAGGGTCCCGTCACCGTCACCCCGATGAAGACGTTCCCCATCATTCGTGACCTCGTAACCGACGTCTCCTTCAACTACGCCCAGGCCGAGAAGGTGCCAGCTCTGCTGCCACCGCCAATGCCTGAAGGTGGTTACCGCATGTTCCAAGAGGACGTGGAGCGCAGTCAAGAGTTCCGTAAGTGCATCGAGTGCTTCATGTGTCAGGACGTCTGCCACGTCATCCGTGACCACGAAGACAACAAGCAGCACTACGCCGGTCCTCGTTTCTTCATTCGCTACGCCGAATTGGAAATGCACCCACTGGACACCAACGACCGTCGTGAAATGATTCGCGAAGACCTAGGTCTCGGCTACTGCAACATCACCAAGTGCTGCACCGAGGTCTGCCCCGAGCACATCAAGATCACTGACAACGCCATCATCCCGTTGAAGGAGCGTGTCGTTGACGCGCACTACGACCCGGTGGCGTGGCTTGGTCGCAAGATCCGTCGCAAGACCAAGGTCTCGGCTCAAGACGCGGCTGTCCAGCCTGCCCCGTAGTTAACCGTGACCGAGTTTCTGAGTGCGGACTGGTTCCGCACCATCAACGAGGTTCTACAGTCCACCACCCTTGAGTCCACTGACTCATGGCGTGTTGTCTTTGAATGGAACGACGGACCATCGTCGACTCCCCACGCCATGACGTTGAGTTGCCTCGCGGGAGTGGTGGGCATAGGGATTGGTGATCACCTTGCCGCTGATGCTCTCGTCACGCTCTCATTCGCTGACGCCAAGGCCCTCGCTGCCGGTTCACTCGATGTGGCTGAGGCGCTCCGTGCCGGACGTTTCAAACTACGGGGCGACTCCAAGGCTGTAGTCGAGATGGCCAACGCACTTCGTGCAGCCTTCGGCGGAACTAGCGCGAGCCCGGTCCTTTAAGGCTGCCGTTCTTGGCGGTCCACTTCGCGGGAAGTGAACCCGGCGTTCCCGTCGTTCCGGCAGCCAGCAGCCCCTTGAGGACAGTCTTGCCGAGCAGCACACCACGAATTGCCGCGTTGCTGAGATTGGCGTTCGTCAAGTTGGATGAGGCGAAATCCACCTTCGTTAGATTCGAGTGAATGAAGACGGCGTTAGCGGCAGTGGCGTGAGTGAAGTTCAACTCCGTGAGATTGGCGTGCGTGAAGTTGGCCTGAGTCGCATTCGCGTACGTGGCGCTGGCCTTATAGAGCGAGGCCTGTGAGAGATCAGCCCCAATCAGAGTGGCGTGTGAGAGTGATGCTCCATTGAGATTCGCGCTCGTGAGATTGACACCATTGAAATTCGAATACAGCAGCGAGGCTCCCGTGAGATTGGACCCCTGGAGGGATACCCCCACAAATGAGGTGTAGGCCAGTCGGGCCGACCGCAGCACCGCCCCAGGTCCCACGACATAGCCATGCAGAACGCCCCAGAGACGCGGTACGGCGGCGGGGGTGCCTTTGACTGACCCCGAGGTCACGCCAGCCAGCGAGGCGCCCGTCAGGATGGCTGAATCAAGAGTGCTTCCGGTGAGGGTGGCGCCGCGAAGATTGACCCCAGTCAGATTGGCGCCCGTGAGATTGGCTCGGGTGAGATTCGCGGTTTTCAATGACGCCGTGGTGAGATCAGCACCAGAGAGATTGGCGCCCACCAAGAGGGAATCGGGGCCGACGAGGTAACCGGACGCGAGCAGCCATCCGGTCGGGAGTCGAACCGTGGAGCCCACAATGCCGCCCGTCGTTGCGCCGGCCAATGTTGCACTACGCAGACTCACGCCCGTCACATCAATGCCGCGGAGATCAACGCCCGTCAGGTTGGCATTCGGACCGAGCAGCACACCTTTCGAGACGGCCCAGAGTGGTGGCAGGGACGAAGGGATTCCAACGATGCCCCGACTAATCACCCCATCGAGCTTGGCTCCGGCGAGATTGGCGCCGGTCAAGTTGGTTCCAATCAAGATGGCGTTCTTGAGATCGGCGTTCGAAAGATTGGTCCCCGTGAGGTTGGTGCTCGTGAGATTGAAACCGGGCAATGTCAGACCCGACCATGAGCAGTTCTTATAGACCCCGCCGGCTTTCGGGAGCTGCTGACAGGGCGGCATGGTCGTGGTGGTAGTGGCTTTCGCTCCAGCGACACTCGGCATGAGCAACGTTGCCGCCATGCCCGATGTGAGAAGAATCCGCCGAAGTCGCATGGTGCAACCTTAGTAAGCACCCGACCACCTTGGTAGGTCGCGGACCGTGTCTCATCTCAGCATGAGATCGAAGGATTACCTTGATGGGATAACAAAAGGCCCCGCGAGTTTTCCTCGCGGGGCCCTGCCAAAACGATGGCTTAAATCAAGCCGAGGGCCTGAACTTCGTCGCGTTCACCGATCAATTCGTCAGTGGTGACTTTGATCTTGTCAGCGGCGAATTCGTTGATTTCGAAGCCTTCCTTGACCTTCCAGCCGCCCTTACCGTCAGCGACGATGGGGAAACCGAACGTCAAGCCAGCGGGCACGCCGTACTCGCCGTTGGAAGTAACGGCCACCGAAAC
>WLKR01000164.1 GCA_009701115.1 Actinomycetota bacterium
AAGAGGGCGTTGCCGGCTTCCTTGGTGATCTCATCGGTCCCAATGACTTCGAGCAGTTTGCCGAGAATGAACTTGAGGGAGCCTTCGAGGGTCTTGAGGGCTACGTTGCCGGTAAAGCCGTCGGTGACGATGACGTCGACCGGCGACGGAATGAGGTCGCGGCCCTCCACATTCCCAACGAAGTTCAACTCCGCGAGGGCGGCGAGCAGCTGGTGGGTCTCTTTAACGAGAGGGGTGCCCTTGGTCGACTCTTCACCGATCGAGAGCAGGGCCACCTTGGGCTCGGCAATTGCGAAGCGGGTGCGGGAAAAGGCACTGGCCATCTGGGCAAACTGCACCAACATCTCAGGGGTGCACTCGGCGTTGGCGCCAGCGTCCACCATGACAGTTGGAGCGCGGCCGGGGTTTGGGAGTGGGGTTGCGATGCAGGGGCGGACCACGCCGGGCAGACGGCCCATTCGCAGGAGTGCCGCAGCCATCGTGGCGCCAGTGTTGCCGGCCGAAATCATCGCCGAAGCCTTGCCGTCGCGAACAAGTTCAGCGGCGCGAACGAGGGAGGAGTCCTTCTTCTTACGAACGCCGTTAGCGGGGTCTTCGTCCATGCCGATTACTTCCGTGCAGGGGTAGACCTCAAGACCCATCGGGTCGCCAATCAGTTCAGGTGGTCCAACGAGAATGACGTCGAGACCGAGTTCGTCGACAGCGCGTCGGGCGCCCGCCACAATCTCGTGCGGCGAGTGATCCCCGCCCAGGGCATCCAGGGCTAGGGGCAGAGCCAACTCAGTTGACCTCTATGGCCACACGACCCTTGTACCAACCACACTGTGGGCAGACCACGTGGGGCAGTTTGGCGACGGAGCACTGTGGGCAGGTGCTGCGGCTGGGGAGTTCCAGGCGCCAGTTCGAGGCACGGCGGGCTCGCGTACGGGCCTTAGATGTTTTTCTCTTAGGTACTGGCATCGTTCTTCTCTTTCGTCGCGGCGAGCCAAACTCACCGTTGCTTAGTTGCTTTCCGCCGACGTATCGTCGTCGAAACGAAGTTCTGACAGCATAGCCCAGCGCGGGTCAACTGCCGTTTGGCAGCTGCAGGGGCTGAGATTTTGGTCACTTCCGCAGATGGTGCAGAGCCCCTGGCACTCCTCCCGGCAAAGGGGGGCGATGGGGAGCTCCAAAAAGACCGCATCGTGGACGAGGTGGCTCAGATCGACCGTATCGTCGCTGAAAAAGTAGGCCTCTTCGTCTTCACCCTCTTTTTCGGTGTAGCGCTCATCGACGGGAATCTCCAAGATTCCCTCCACGGGTGAGGAGCAACGGCGGCACATACCGGTCCAAGGAGCCCGGATCACCCCGCGCATGCGGATGCCCCCGCTAAAGCTTTCGAGGCGACCGGCGACGGCCACCTCGGCCTCGCTGGCGATATCAGACTCCCCCGCGCCCCGCGGTTCGAATTCGTGCGGGGCGTCGAACGGAGCGACGAAATTTACTTCCATCGTGGCCGGGATATTGCGCAGGATGCCCGCAACGGGAACGAGGTAGGGAGAGGTCACGGCCTAGAGGTCGTCGGGGTCGTAGAACGAAGTCGACGACGATTCCGGAGCCAAGAAGGCGGTACTGAGGTCACTGTCATTCATCGAGGCGGCCGCGAAGCTGGTTACGGGCGCCCGGTCCTCGAGATACTCAACATCAAAGGGGTTGGGATCGGAGCGCAACTTCTCGCGCTGGGCCAACGTCATCCCGTGCATCTTGGTTAAGTAGTTGTCGTACTTGGTGAGCTCACCCTGGATGTACTCATTGGCCTGGTTGGTGCGGGCACGAATCTTACCTTCGGCGTCAGCCATGATTTCGCGAGCCCGCTCTTTGGAGCGCTCCACGATGGTCTGCTTTTCCACCAATGCATTGGACTCTCGACGGGCCGTGGCCAACATCTGATTCTTACTATCTTCGGCCGCCTGCAATATGGCGTCACGGTCACGGTTGATTCGATCGGCCCGGCGCAACTCCTCGGGCAGGGTCGCGCGTAGCTCGTCGATGAGCCCCACCACGACTTCGCGTTGAATCATCACCGTTGAGGAGAAGGGGATCTTGGAGGAACCTTCGAGTTCGCCGAGGAGCGCTTCGAGCACTTGGTCAAAGGTGGCAGTGGGAGAGGAGCTCACGAACATCGGCACCTCGTCGCCCGACTCGTCGCCGTCGTAGTCGAATCCCAGAAACTTGCTCACAGGGTCTCCTCTGAAAATCTCACCTTGAATCGTTCCATAACTGGACCGGGAACAAACGGACTCACGTCACCACCAAAGCGGGCCACTTCTCGCAACAGCTTGGAGGCGATGAAGGAGTGGCTCGAGCTGGTGGGAATAAAGAGGGTTTCGACGCCCGACAGCGATCGGTTCATCTGGGCCATCTGGAGTTCACTCTCAAAATCCGAGACGGCCCGCAGACCCTTCACGATGGCCGTGGCGTTGACGTCGCGCGCGACATTGACGAGCAGAGTGGCGATCGAAACAATGCGAACGTTCTTGATGTGAGCACACGACTCCGAGATCATTTCACGGCGCTCTTCGAGGTCGAAGAATCCCTGAGACTTTTGGGGATTACGAATCGCAGCGACGACGATCTCATCAAAGATACGAGAGGCCCGCTCGACAACTTCGAGGTGACCGTTATGAAAAGGGTCAAAGGAACCGGGAATCAAGCCAACCGTCACGATGCATCCTCTCCATCTACCACTAGCACTGTGACGAGCGTAGTGCCGTACCGCTTCTCTTTTTGGACTGTCCAGCCGACCGGGGCCGTAGCAAAGCGATCGTTTTCGATAATTGCCATCTCGGCCTTGGAACTGCCCAACAGAGCCTCAACATCGAGTGGCCCGTAGGGCGGGTCGGCGAAGACAACACCCACTTCGGCCGGCATGGCCCACTTCGGCAGGTTGGCTTTAACAAAATGCACGGTGCCGGGCAGGTTCAGCGCTTCCCAATTGGTCTTGGCTGCCGCCAGGCAGGCCCCATCAGAGTCCACGAAGTAGCACGCAATCGCGCCTCGGCTCATCGCTTCGATACCCATCGCGCCAGAACCGCAGTAGAGATCGGCCACGACGAGACCTTCAACCCCACCACGTGACTCGACCATGGAGAAGATGGCCTCACGAGCCATATCGGTCGTTGGACGCACCGTGGGTGGCAATTTGGCTTTTAGTTGTCGGCCCCGGGCCGAGCCTCCGATAACTCGCACGTCCTCAGGCTAGGTCACCTCAAGGCTCGACAACCTGTTTGAGGGTTACGACTTGAAATTTGCGCGAATGAAATGGAGCTGAGGCGCGGCGTAGTGGAATGCTCATGAGGCCAATCGGCCACGTGAGAAAGCAATTAAGCCTTGGTGCGTCGACGGCCAACGAGGTAGCCGACAGATCCCAGAACCATCAAGAATATTCCAAGCTCAGCCAATGGCTTGGCGTTAGATCCCGTGCGAGCTAACACCGTTTCGGTCAACGTGAATCGGATCGTCACTCGGCCTGAAGCGCCCGAGAGGAAT
>WLKR01000165.1 GCA_009701115.1 Actinomycetota bacterium
CAGTATTTTCAAAGTTGAAGTTGTCCAAAGGCTTGATGGCAGGTCTGCTGCTGGGAGGAACTCTCGGCTCTTTCGGTGTCGCTGCAGCAACTTCCACACCATCAACAACCGTGTTCTACGCCTGCCTCAATGTCAAGGCTGGAACAATGAATCACATCAGCACAACTCAGGCTCCCAAATGTGCCACGGGTAACATCAACACTGGAATAAGTCTTCCCAGCGGTGTCTTTTTCGCCAACGGTTATCTGATTACGCCAAGTGCGTTCCTTGAATCTGCCGACCTGGGCGGAGCCAACTTGAACGGTGGCAACCTGAACCACGCCAACCTGACCGGTGCCGACCTGACCGGTGCCGACCTGTCTGGTGCTGACCTGTCTGGTGCCGACCTGAACAATGCCTACCTGCTCAGAGCCGACTTGAACAATGCCAACCTGACTAATGCCAACCTGTACGGGGGCGACCTGCGCAATGCCGACCTGTCTCATGCCAACCTGAGCAATGCCGACCTGAGCAATGTCGACCTTGACGGTGCCAACCTGACAAATGCCAACCTGACTGGCGTCTCGTTTGGAGACGAGGAAATGGGCACTCTGACCTACCTGGCCGATGCCAACTTCACCGGGGCAACTTGCCCCAACGGCATAGTTCACGGCCAATCTGGGGCCGACTGTTAAGCCACCAGCCCCCTCCCCAGAAGCGCACAAAGCGGCCAGTGGCGTCTTTTTGTCCTTCTAGGTGAGCAACAAGGTGTTGTTGGGAACGCTATGGCGATTTGGTTCAGAGCAAATGAGCGGTGTCTATTTCTGGGTCACTAGAAACACGCCGATCAACCGTTCTGTTTTCAGTGTGGATACTGTAAATCGAGTTTGGCTGGGAAACTCAAACTCACTTTGTGCATAGAACGCCCATCAGCGAGCCGCCCAATGTGTAGTTGCGAAGGCAAAGTGACTCCAATTCGTTCTCCGGGCATTTGGTGGTGTCTGTTTGAACATGGGGAAGCCCTTCATTTAGAGCAATTCCGCACATGCGAGTTGATTCCTGCCTACTGATTTGTAATCAATAGGTCGTGGGTTCGACCCCCACCGCCGGCTCCAACAATTTTCTCCCGTGGACCTTTAATTTCGGCCTTCTCTGCGAAACTAGAGCTATGTCCGCACTCAACAAGTCCAAATCAGTTCTCAAGGAATTCCGATCATTTGCGCTCCGAGCGAACGCCATTGATCTGGCGATTGGTGTGACCGTCGGTGCCGCCTTCACGGCGGTGGTCACCGCGATTGTTCAGGGCCTCTTCACGCCGATTATCTCGGCGCTAGCCGGGAACGCCAATTTCGCCACGTTGTCATTTCATATCAACAAGAGTGCCTTTAAATACGGGGAAGTAATTAACTCCATCATTTCGCTCTTGGTGATCGCCGCGGTGATGTTCTTCCTCGTCGTCAAGCCTCTCAACGCGTTGCGCCGAAACCTGGGCTTCGAGGCCGATGAAACCCCGACCAGGGCCAAGTGCCCCGCCTGCCTGTCGGAGATTCCACTGGCCGCAACCCGCTGTGCCTTCTGCACCGAGGTGCTTCCCGCTAACTGGAGCGAGCCAACGCCCCCAACGGCCTAACGGCGCAAGTTGCGCTGACGCGCGACTTCAAACATGGCCACTGATGCGGCCACGCCGGCGTTCAAGGAAGTGATCTTCCCCAACTGCGGGATCGAGACAACTTCAGCGCAACGCTTACGCGTGAGTTGCGCCATTCCGTTCTCTTCGCCACCTACCACGAGGGCTACGGGCGTCGAACCTAGGTCCAGGTCGTAGATCGACTTCTTTGACTCGCCGGCTAAGCCCACGGTCAAGACACCGGCCTTGTTTAAACGATCCAGTGCGGCGGGAATCCCACCAACTTGGGCGTAATTCAAATACTCCACCGCTCCGGCCGCAGTCTTGGTCACGGTCGGTGAAATCCTCGCCGAACGGTGGCGAGGCAGAACGACGCCGGTGACGCCAGCCCCGTCAGCGCTGCGCAGCATGGCGCCCAGGTTGCGGGGGTCGGTTACCCCGTCGGCCACGAACAGGAAGCCCCGCTCGTGCACCAAGAAGTCATCGAGCTCAACGGGCTTGAGCCGATCGGCTTCGGCGTAGACACCCTGGTGACCTTCGGTACGAGCATCACGGTCGAGGCGAGCGCGTGAAACCAGTTGCACGGGAACGCGTTGACGGCGCGCCTCTTCTTCGATCTGATCCAAGATGGCCGCGGACTCCAACGCGTCGGCCATGTAGATCTTGCGAACATTGCGACGGCGGGCGTGTAGCAGTTCCAACACGGCCTGACGACCTTCGACCTGTTCACCGCCGAGACCCTCGGGGGCCTTGCGCAGTGGGACTTCCGTCCCGCGTGAGCTACTGCTGTGCGGCCGGGGGTTCTTCGGAGCGCCCTTGCGGGGCTCTGGAGGGCGGCCACCGCCGCGGACGGGGGGACGAGGGGTCATGCTTGCTCCTTCAGGAGGGCCACCGCGAGAGCCGCGATTCCCTCTTTATTTCCAATTGGTCCGAGCCGCTCCATAGTGGTGGCCTTGACCGAGACGGGGGCACCGACGACGTCGGTGAGTTCGTGCGCCATGGCGGCTTTGAGGTCACCCAATTTTGGTGCCTCGGCAATCACGGTGACATCAACATTTTCGATTGCCAGTCCGGCATCGCGAACTTTCTGGACGACCAGGGTGAGCAGAAGTCGAGAGTCCGCTCCCGACCAGGTGGCGTCAGTGTCGCTGAAGTGCTCACCAATATCACCGAGACCGGCGGCACCGAGAAGAGCGTCGGCCACGGCGTGAGCCACGGCATCGGCGTCGCTGTGCCCCGCCAGCCCAGTGGCATTTGGGACCGTTACCAGTCCGAGCTTCAGTGGTCGCGTGGCGTCATCACTGAAGCGGTGGATGTCGAATCCCTGACCGATACGCATGGTTAAGCCCCGCTCATCGTGAGGCCATCGAGGTCTTCGGGGTTCGTCACTTTGATGTTGGTTCGCTCGCCCGCCACTACAACCACACTCTCACCCAGCGCCTCCACGAGGCCGGCATCATCGGTGGCTACTCCGGCCGAGGCGTGAGCCCGACGGAGGACGGCGGCGGCAAAGGCCTGTGGGGTCTGCACCGCTACGAGTTGATCACGAGGTGGCGTGTTTACGACGACGCCATCAGCGACCTGCTTAATCGTGTCACTGACTGCCACGCCGGGAATAGCGGCGGCGGCACCGGCGCGAACGGCCGCCAGTACGGCTTCGAACAGTGGTGCCGACGCCAACGGACGAGCGGCGTCTTGCACCACGATGAACTGCGCGTCATCACAGACGGCTAGTCCGGCGCGTACCGAGTCAGATCGAGTGGCTCCACCGGTCACCACCAGGTCGGCCCCTTCGCCGTCACCGCGGTAGTCCTCGGGCACGACGACCACGACAAAATCGGCCACAGAACGTGCTTGCTCCACACTGTGGGCCGCGAGAGTGCGACCGCCGAGTTTGGCGAACTG
>WLKR01000166.1 GCA_009701115.1 Actinomycetota bacterium
CGACTTAGTTGATATCTAGCGAGAGACGAAGTGCTTCGTGTTTGAAGTGAAACGAAGCCACGCTCGCGACGCCCGCAAAGAACATTGTGGGAATCAGCAGTACGAGTAGTGCAGTCATTGGATCTCCTTTCAAACTTTCAGTGACCCCAAAGTACGAAACCGAAATGAAGAGAGTCTGAAAGTGAGATGAGAAGTTCGTAAGAGTACTCAGCCCAGCGCGAGCAGCCCGATACCGAGGGCCACCACGGTGGCCGGCAACACAATGCGGATGGCCCGGCCCTCGCGAAAGATGACGACGGCGATAATCGCGGCCCAGAGGACGCCGGTTTCGCGAAGAGCGGAGACCACACCCAGAGTCGTTTTCGTCTGGGCCCAGAGCACGATGGTGTAGGCAATCATCGAAGAAACGCCGCCGAGAGCACCGAGAGTAAAGACGCGGCGCGACGGGATCCAGGCGAAACCCTTCTTCACGGTGACCCCGCCGACCCAGAGGAAGGACTGAATCGCAAAGAGTGTCGCTCCGTACTGCAGCGCGTGGCCACTCGCGCGCACGCCGTATCCGTCGATAACCGTGTAGAGGGCGATCGCCACGCCCGTGCCGAGAGCCCACACGATTCCTTCAACCGAGGCGGTGGCCGAGTTGGACCAGGAGAGCGAGATAATCCCGACGGCCACCACGACGATTCCGGTGAGGGACCAGCCGGTGAGGTGTTCGTGAGCGAGCACAACCCCGGCAAAGGAGACCAGCAGTGGCGCGACACCTCGTGCCACGGGATAGGACGTGGAGAAGTCCCCCTTGTCGTAAGCGGTCATCAAGACAAACTCATAAACCAAGTGGATTGCCACCGAGGCCGCGACGTACCAAAGTAGGTGGCCGCTCGATAAACCCGTGAAGGGCAGCACCACGAGCGAAAAGATGAAGACGCCAATATTGATCAGGCCGAAGTTGGTTCGGGTATCACTCAAGCCCTTGGCGACGGCGTTCCACCCCGCGTGCAGTACGCCGGCGAAGAGCACCATGAGGAGCACGAGGACGGAGGGGCTCTTCACAGTTCGCTCATAGGACTCCACCATTGTTGTCGCCCAGAGGTGGGCGTTGTAGTTTCTCTCCGTGAACTCTCCCGAATGTCTGGCCGCCACCGGTTCGCCACTCTGGCTCCTGGTCGCCATCGGCGTCAGTTTGGTCGTTACGGGACTCGTGCTTTGGCGGCGACCCTTCGTTCGCGCGATTGCCATTGTCGCTCTCCTCAGTGGCACCACGCTCACCCTGCAAGGCCACAATCAAGATGGGGCTCGCGCGGCCTGTCCCCCCGATTCTTCATCGTTGATTTCAGGAACCTTTACCTTTGTGGGCCACCAAGCCACTGCCGGTGATCTCCCGCAGCTGACCGCTTCTAACGGCGCGTCTACCATCACGGCCACCTGGGGACCATTGATGTGGAACGGCAATGATACGGAAGTGTCATTTTCTTTCCCCGACGCCACTGCCGGTTCGTGGACCTACTCCGTTATCCAGACGGCCGCTACCCCACTGGAGTTCTTTGACTCATCACTGGGCTTCTCCGTCAATTCCAGCCCCATGCTGACGGGCGGACCCTTTGATGCCACTACGACGTCGGCCTCCACGGTGACAACCAGCCCCGTGAGCTTCACCTTCCGAGTCTCCGTCGGCACCTAGAAAATAGGGTGGTCCTCAGGGCGTAGTAGTATGGAACTTCGCGCCACCGAGCCTCGGTGAGGGGGTGCGAAACCATGGACCTGTGGTGCAGCCTGGAGTGCACGCCGCCCTGTCAAGGCGGAGGTCGCGGGTTCAAATCCCGTCAGGTCCGCCGCTGTTCGAAAGAACAACGAACATGGTCGAGTAGCTCAGTTGGTAGAGCGCGCGCCTGAAAAGCGTGAGGTCACCGGATCGACGCCGGTCTCGACCACCATGATTCCCCCTGACCGGGTGGCCCTTCTAGGGTTGGTGGGGTGACGAACATCCCCGCCATCACTCCCGCCTACGCACCCCAGCCCGCCGGTACGCCGTGGCCCACCACCGAGTGGCCCCAGGGCAGCGCATCCAATTTCGACGAGCTGAACGAAATTATTGACGCCGCCATCAACGACCCCGGCCTCGGCGACACCCGCACCGTCCTCGTTATCAAGCACGGCCGCATCATTGCCGAGCGCTACCACGGCGAGCTGCCCTTCTTTGACCGTCCGGCCGAACCGATTGGTGCTGCCACTACGCAGATTTCGTGGTCGATGGCCAAGTCCATGCTGGCCCACCTCGTCGGCACGCTCGTTGACGAGGGCAAGTTAAACCCTGCTGACCGGGCACCGGTACCGGAATGGTCTGACCCCAACGATTCACGTCACGCCATCACGCTGGGCGATCTGTTGGCGATGCGCGATGGACTGAACTTCAGCGAGGAGTACGACGTCGAGAGCGGCAGTGACGTCATTCGGATGCTCTTCGCCGAAGGGGCACAAGACATGGCCCATTTCACTGCATCAAAGGAGCTGGCTCACGCTCCGGGCACGTTCTGGAACTACTCGAGTGGCACGACCAACATCATTGCGCGCATCGTGGCTGACGTCGTGGGCTACGGCGAGGCCTACAGGCAGTTCATTGTCGATCGACTGTTTGGACCCTTAGGCATGAGCACGGCTATCCCTAAGTTCGACCCCTCCGGCAACTTCATTGCCTCGAGCTACGTCTACGCCACGGCCCGCGATTTTGCGAAGTTTGGTCTGCTCTATCTGCGAGGTGGCGAGTGGGACGGACAGCGACTGGTCTCCACCGACTGGGTCGACACGGCCCAGACCCCGCTCTCGATTGACGAAGAGGCCGGCACCTTCTACGCCTGGCAGTGGTGGGTCACGGGGGACCAGTACGGCTCCTACTGGGCCAACGGCTTTGAGGGTCAGTCCATCACCGTCGTGCCGGCCCTCGATGCCGTGATTGTGCGACTCGGCCGTACTGATGCCGATGACTACCCGGCGCTTCGGGCCTGGCGGGCTCGACTCATCGAAGCCGTCGCCCGCAGCGTCGTTAGCTAGCGACGAGCTCGTCTTTCGGCTTCAACCGAGAGGCAGAGAACAAAATTCCTAGCGAACTGAAGAGCAGCGCGTTACGTACGAAGAACAGCGCGATAGTCATCGGCGCGAAACCGCCGTACGAGAAGTTTTCGTCGCGCATAATTCCCCACGGCACCATTAACGCTACGAGCGCGATGAGGGCCATCCAGGCCGTGGGTCGGCGCCAACCAACCTCATAGGCGACGAGTGGCAACAACAAGACCCAGGCGAAGTAGTGATCCCAGACCACTGGTGCACTCAAGGTGCTGCCAATCAAGACGGCCACGAAGGACGTGAGGCGATACCCGCGATTCCACAGTCGGACCCCGACCCAAATGCCAAAGATGGCCACTACCAAACAGGCGAGGAGGCCGGCCGACGACTCCCATGACCCGCCGTCAAAGGGTGGGCGATAGAAGAAGGAGTACGGGCTCGACGATGACGA
>WLKR01000167.1 GCA_009701115.1 Actinomycetota bacterium
TCGCGCTATAGACAGTGATCGCACGCGGCGTCGGAACCTTACGGCCCTCTCTGGTCACTACCAAGTAACCCCGGGAAACCACACGGCGATCGGTGACGCCAAAGCGGCCGTGGAAGTCTTTATAAAGCAGGTTGCCCATAATCAGGCCAACTCGCTGGAGTCCAAGGTGGCGGCACTACGAATGCCGGCCAATCGCGATTAGTCGGGACAACCGGCTGCGGGGCACTAGGGCTCACGTGCCAAGTGGTAGATTGGATAGTCCTAAGGGCGGTTGGCGCAGTCTGGTAGCGCACTTGCATGACACGCAAGGGGTCACAGGTTCAAGTCCTGTACCGCCCACCAAAAGTCAGAAGTAGCAGTTCCCCTTTTCCTGGTGGTATGAAGTCGAATTGGCACCGACCGTGCCGACATCAAGGAGACTGACCTCGTGATAGTTGCTGGGGCAGATGTGTGGAAGGGCAAATGGGTCGTCGTCATATTGGATGATGGTCATTTCTCGAGAGGCTTTGTCGCCACAACCTTTGCTGAAGTCGTTAAGAATCTGAATGACGTCGCGATTATTGGTGTGGACATCCCGATCGGACTGCCAACGGGGGCAGATCGTCGAATGAGCGACATTGAGGCGAGGGCGTTTGTTGGAAGTCGACGCAACTCTGTCTTCTTCACCCCTCCCGCCGAACTACTCGATTGCACTTCAGCCGCGGAAGCTAACGAAATAGCCCGCAGGCTAAATATCCCTGGTATTGCGGCGCAGACGTTTGCTCTGAAAAAGCAGATTCTCGCAGTGCGGCCTTTTGCGGAGCAAGATGATCGCATTTACGAAGTTCACCCCGAGGTCTCATTCAAGGAGGCGTGTGGCAATGAGCTGCTGTGGTCTAAGAGTTCGTGGAACGGCCAGATGGTTCGACGGGCCATTTTGGCGGAAAGAGGAATTGGACTGCCAGAAGTCTTGCCCGAGTTGGGCGGCGCTGACCCCTCCGACATTCTCGACGCGGCAATTGTCGCCTGGTCAGCCTCGCGAATCGCAAAAAACTTAGCGGAACGATTTCCAACAGATGGATCGAGGCTCACCTCGATCTGGCGTTGAACTCGTTGATTCCGTGATTATCCATATCCAATGACGTGGACCACATACCAAGCGCCTCTAAACGAAATCATCGTGTTGATTACGAAATTGTGAGGGTGGCCGCTTTTGTCTTTGAAGGCCATGGTGGTCATGTAGACCTGCCAGTAGGGCGCCTTGTTCTGCTCGGTACCCACTCGAACCGTATGGGCCGTGGCTGACTTCACGCTGTAACCGTTATAGACGGCTCCCGGCAAAACGCTTCGAAAGCGTGCCCGTAGTTCGGCGAGCTGCTGGTGGTAGTGGGTAATGAGGCGGTTGTTCCAATCGGCCTCGTTGCCGCCACCCTGCTTGATGACGACGTAGGAGGGCATAGGCAAAAA
Organism: Actinomycetota bacterium; assembly: GCA_009701115.1. The sequence goes on from WLKR01000167.1 coordinate 1,447, forward strand.
GGCCTTGTCGGCCTCAGCGTTGTTGTAATCCCGAAGTCCTGCAAAGAAGCTGGCCATCCGGCGATCAAGAGCGGGGTCGTGCAGGGGTGGTTTCACCATGTTCTGGACCAGTGGAACTGTGGTGGAGGTAGTTGTCGTGGTGGCTTTGGGTTTTGTGGGGGTCGTTACGGCGGCACCGGCCTGCTTGATCTGGTGGCTAACCCCGTAGGCCAAGGCCCCTAGGGGGAGGGCAATTAGGAGAAGAAGTCGAGTTACCAAACGCACCTCTCCACCATAGGAGGGCAGGGCGATTGTGTCTATGATTCAGATACCGCTTGAGGGGAGCCCCAATGACCATTTCTCGTGAAGACGAAGCACTCGATCAAAAGCAGTTCGATGTTCTTATCGACCAGTTGCTCGAAGACTTTCCACCGTCCACCACCGACCCGGTGACCTTTCTGCAGGCCCAGTTCGACCGTGGTTTGGCGTGGCCCCACTTTCCCGAAGGTTGTGGCGGCTTGAATGCCTCGCCGGCCCGCTTCACTCAGACGGTCCGTCGTCTCGGACAGGCCGGAGCCCCCAACGCCGCCATGCGTAACGTCATTGGTTACGGCATGGTCGCTCCAACAATCGTCGTCCATGGCACCGAAGAGCAAAAGCAGCGCTACCTACGCCCACTCTTCACCGGTGAAGAGGTTTGGTGTCAGCTCTTTAGTGAGCCTGGTGCTGGCTCGGACGTGGCCACACTCTCTAGTCGTGCGATCAAGGACGGCGACGAGTGGATCTTGAATGGCCAGAAGGTCTGGACCACAATGGCCCATCTCTCGAAGTTCGGACTAATCATCGCTCGGACCGACCCCGACGCCCCGAAGCACGCCGGCATGACCGCCTTCCTGGTTGACATGCACGCCGAAGGTTCCGATGTTCGTCCGCTCTACCAGATCACTGGCGAAGCGGAGTTCAACGAGTGCTTCTTTACGGATGTTCGCGTTCCCGACTCGATGCGCCTCGGTGGCGTGGGCGAGGGGTGGCCCGTTGCCATCACCACGTTGATGAACGAGCGAGTCTCCATCGGTGGCACTGTTCCCGGCCGTAACTCGGGCCCTATCGGCGAAGTGCTGAAGATTTGGAAGGAGCGTTGGGCCGACCGTAAGGACGGCCACGCCTACGCCATGCGTGACGAAGTCATGCGCAGCTGGATCCGCAACGAAGTTGCTCGCCTCACCAACAAGCGCGCCAGTGACGGCCGTAAGTCCGGCACGCCGGGCCCTGAGGGCTCAACGGCCAAGCTGGCCTACGCCGAAGAGAACAAGCGCACCTACGAATTGGCCGTCACCCTTATGGGAACTGAAGGCATGCTGATGGTCGATGACTACCCGAAGGTTCGTCCCAACGAAACTGGCATCAACTCCGGTGACGTTCGCAAGCGCTTCTTGCGCGTGCGGGCCAACTCCATCGAAGGTGGAACGTCCGAAGTCATGCGCAACATCATTGGTGAGCGCGTTCTGGGCCTGCCTGGTGAGCCACGCAATGACAAGACTGTGTCCTGGAAGGACATCCCGCGGTAGGCCAAGCTATTGAATTCGAAATCAGCCCGCACCAGCCTGGTGCGGGCTGATTTGTTATTGGGCCGAGACTACGCAGATGGGCCGACCCCTAGGGTGCTGTCATAACTGCTCTGTACTCTCACGCGTATGTCATCTGAATACTCACTCGCACCCGATGAAGCGTCCAAGGCCGCCTCGGCTGTTTTCAGCATCCTGACTCGAGATGGCGGTCAGACGGCGGCCCAGCTGGCTCGACTCGTTGGGGTCCACAAGAAATCTCTCAACCGCGTGCTCTATCACGACCCGAGATTTCAAGAGATGAAGATCGAGACGCAAGCTGCACCCCTCTGGTACTTGGCGAGCAGCGCTCCGACTGGCGCCAAAGAGTCGACTAGGAAGCCGAAATCTGAACCGACAGAAGAGTCCGATGGGGTGCCCAGTGTGGCCTCTCGAGAGATCATCGACGAGTTCACTCATATCTTTGACGAGAAGGAGTACGACCACGAGGTCCTCGCCAAGTTCATAA
>WLKR01000168.1 GCA_009701115.1 Actinomycetota bacterium
AGAAGGACGTCACCAGACTGATGGTGGCAATGCCCGCGAACCACCCGGCGTGGCCCCCACGGCGGAACCAGTGGGCGGCGGCCAAGAGTAACGAGGCGGCCACGATGTCGTGGGTGTAAGGCTTGAGGTGAGTGGCGTAGGTGATGTCGATGCGAGAGAAGGCCACCAGTGCAACGGCGAACAGAGAGGCCGTTCGAGGTAGGCCCAGAAATCGCACCACGGCTGCCACGAGAAACATTCCCAGCACGGAGACACAAAATGTGGGGAGCTGCATCAGCCACAGGTGTGGCTCGGTCAGTTGGATCCACGATCGCTCGAGGAGTACGAAGCCCGGTGCCGTTCCGACCATCTTGGCGGCCGTGCCGAGCGGAAAGTGTGCGGTGAGTGCGACCCAGGCGTCATCGCGAAAGAGGGTTCCCGTCGAAAGGCCACCCGCTCGCAGCCACGTGCCGATGCCAACAATGATTCCGAGGGCGGCCGCGTAACGCCGCTCTTGGGGGTCCGAGAGCCACTGGGCAATGGGTTCACGAACTCGCTTCATCAACTTCATTGTGGCAGGTTCCGACGTTGGCGATGGGCTCGACCAAGCAGGAGGAGTCCACCGATGGCGAGGGCTAGCGACGCTCCCTGCACCGCGAGTGAGCCGCTGTGCCCTTGCTCGCCAAGTAGGTAGTACTCGTCAAGGAAGCGCACTGCGCCCCAGATGACCATCGCGATACCGGTCACCGTGCCGGGCGTGGTCTTCCGGCGCTCAACGCGGAGCAGGAGGAGCCAGAGGAGTCCGTCTCCCGCCGCCTGAATGAGCGGCACCGGTACTCGACGTCCAACTTGACCGGCGTAGGTCATGCCAAACCACTGGTGCGTCTCATGTCCACCACCGGCGTACATGAACTGTGGACCCAATGCTCGGCCGACGGCCCAGCCCGCCACAATCGCCGGTATCACGATGTCGGCGAATTCGAGCAACGTGCGCTGGGGCCACCACCGACGAGCGAGCACCAGTGCCACGGGTGTGGCGAGGGCGAGGCCACCGAAGCTGGCCAGTCCACCTTCCCAGAGGGATGCCACTGAAGAGACGTGTTCGCGGTAGTAGGACCAGTTCGTCGCCACGTGCGCGGCTCGCGCTCCGAGCAGGCCACTGCCGATAGTGGCAGCCGCAAAGTAGGCCCACTGTTCTGTAGGGAGTGCCCGCGAGGAAAGTCGGCGCTGGATTGCTCGATACGTGATCCAGGTCGCGGTAGCCAGACCTAAGCCGTAGAGGTAGAAGGTAAAGGGACCAACTGCGATGGCCGTTGGAATGGCGCTGATCACTGCTAGCCGCGAGGGCGACCGGCACCGGCCAGGCCGCTGTAACGCACCGGGGAGATGTGAACTCGGGTCCCAGCGGAGGCGGCTTCGATCATGCGGCGATTACCGATGTACATCGTGACGTGCGAACCGCCACCCCGTCCGTAGAACAAGAGGTCTCCCGGTTTCAGGGCGTAGAGCGGGACGCGAATCGTTGAGGACATCTGGGATCCCGAGTAGTGGGGGAGTCCTACGCCAGCGGCCCGCCAGGCGAGCATGGTTAGTCCGGAACAGTCCACCCCTCGGCGAGAGGTCCCAGCCCAGACGTAGGGAACGCCAATCATGCTGTAGGCGAACGCCACGGCCTTGCCAGCGCGAGTGTTGGGCTGTGGTGGATAGCCGTGGTGATTGCCAGGGTGCTTTTTGGCCCAGGCGGCTCGGGCGGCCGCTTCGGCTTTGAGTTGGGCCTGGCGCAGGTAGTAGGCAATCCGGCCTCGAGCTCCATTGAGGAGGCGTTGAGCCTGGCGTTGAGCACCCACGGCTTGCTTGTAGATATTGGCCGCTTCATCGCGGGCGTGCTGTGCGGCCGCTTGCTGGTCGCGGAGGATTTGGCGCTGCGAAGTCAGTCTGATAGTTGACAGCTGTAGTGACGAGACGGAAGTAGAAAGGTCGCCTTCAGCGATGTTGTTGTAGACGGTTCGAGCGCCATTGTTGGCCGCGTCGGTGCTGAAGAGGGGGTTGGACATCATCTGAGCTCCGGCATTGATGTAGGCATTAATCGCCGCTTGCCGCAGGCCCGCGCGGTTGGTCGTTACCTGCCGTTGGGCATCTATGACTGCCTGGCGACTGTTGGTGATCAGGTGGTTGAGCTGCTGAAGTTTGATCTGGGTCAAATTGTATTTTTGACCGAGAGTGTCTACCTGGGAGTTCAGCTTCTGTACCTGGAGGTAGAGGGCATTAGCCTTGGCCCGCTCCGTCTTGAGATTGATGGCGCCAGCTGGGCGTGGCGAAACCATCACAGCGCTCGAACACACTGCGACTAGGGCCAGGCTGCAAAGAAACAGTCCGCTACGACTGAGCTTTCGGTTTGGCCACTGCGTCGAAAGGCGCTTCACGCGCCCGACGTTGGTCACGAAACAACGCTACTAGGACGGGGCTCCAAAAGACAGCCGCTTCGATACTTCTTATTTGGCCGGCAATTTCCATTTCACGAGTGAGCAAAGGCCCAGAGAGGTCGAAGTGGTTGTTTCTCGCTAATAGGCTGGCGGACATGTCTGCACGCTCACGTAACCTGCCCCGCCGTTCATGTCTTTCGACCCCAGGGTCTTCAGACCGTTTCCTCGCCAAGGCCCCTACGGTCTCGGCCGACATGACCTTCCTCGACCTAGAAGACTCAGTCGCCCCAAACGAAAAGGTGGCCGCCCGCGCCAAGGTCGTGAACGCCATCAAGAACTTGCCGTGGGATGACCGCGTGCTGTGTGTGCGAGTGAACGCATGGGACACCGCGTGGACCGTAGGCGACATTCTCGAAGTTGTTGGCAATGCCGGCCCTCGCCTCGACGAGATCATGTTGCCCAAGGTCCAGTCAGCGGCCGAAGTAATTGCTATGGACTTGCTCTTGACGCAGGTCGAAAAGAACGCCGGTCTTCCCGTTGGCCACATCGGTATCGAAGCTCAGATTGAAACCGCTCGTGGCTTGATAAATGTTGACGAAATCTGTGCCGCCTCGCCTCGCCTGGAGACCATCATCTTTGGCCCCGCCGACTTTGCCGCCTCCATCGAAATGCCAGTGCTGACTGGTGGCGTGGCCATTCCCGAGTACCCCGGCGATCACTTCAACTACGTCTTTTCTCGTATTTTGATGGCCGGCCGAGCCAATGGTCTTCAGGTCATCGACGGACCATTCCTCTACGTACGTGACAACGACTTGCTTCGTGACTACGCCATGCGCACCCGCATGCTCGGATACGACGGTAAGTGGGCCCTGACGCCCGACCAGGCCGCCGTGCTTAACGAGGTCTACAGCCCCACGCAAGAGCAGTTCGACCGTGCTCATGACATCTTGGAGGCCTACAACAAGGCCACCGAGCAGGACAACACGGGTGCGGTCATGTTCGGTAACGAGATGATCGACGAAGCAAGTCGAAAGATTGCGCTGAAGTTCCTGTCGCGCGGTGAGCGTGCGGGACTGACTCGCTCAGCTG
>WLKR01000169.1 GCA_009701115.1 Actinomycetota bacterium
CGACTTCGTAACTAGTACAGATAACTGTCCGAGAGTATTGACTTGCATTGCTGCGTCAGTGTCGGCACCACATTGGTGACGGAACCATGCCGCGAAAGTTGCAGCGTGGTCATGAGCGAGTTCCATCGACCATTGGCAGATGTCGCTCGCGCGGCGTGACCTACCCCTCGAAGGAATGCACTGCGTGCTTGTCGGAGCATTTGATCTGCCTCAGCGGGAGTGGTGCCCGGCTCTTGACTCTTGTGGATTAGGGCAATGCCCTTTTGGGCGAACCCGCAGGCTTGCCGAGCCTCGCCGAGTCCGTCGCGACCACAACCCGCGAGGGTCAATGCGCTGACCAGGACGAAGACGATAGCCACGGGCCAACGATTCATCCGGGCCATGACTCGGCTTGCTCGAGAAGGAAGTCAGAGATTTTGCTACTGCGCTCAAAGAGGTCACAAAGTGGATCATCACCACGACTAATGGCAGTGAGCGAAACCGGCACACGGGCCACGACGCTGACGCGACGCTCGCCCAACTCGGTTGCTGATGCGTACGAGTCAACGGCCGAGACTTCTAGAGGCATTGACATTCCGCCGACTGGGGCGAGATCGATAGTGAGTCGCAGTAAATCTGGCCCGCGCTGCATCGGTGGGAGGTTCCACGTCAACACGAGAGGAAAGTGAAAATCATCGACGGGCTCCTCGTCTTCACCCAACGTGTTGAAGGCGTCCTCAAAGGCCAACAGGACACGGGGGTCGACGTCGAGTAGTAGGTGAATATCAACTGGACCGCCACAGGCCGACTCGGGGTGGAGGTCAATCTCCCACGCTTGACGGAGGGAGTAGGTCTCGACAAAGTGTCGCTCGTCGTGAACATGAAAGCCATGGTCTACGGCGTGGTTTTTCAGGTCGGCGATAAAACCGGCCACATCGATTGCTGCCATTGCTGCTCAGACTAATCGCCGGCAACTACGGTGTCGAAATGGAGCTCGACGCGATTCTGGAACAACTGCACGCCTGTGCTGATGCCGTGAAGGGGGCGTACGCCGCCGATCAGGGTCGCGGATACTCGGGCCAACGAGCGACTCAGTACCACTTGGACCTGGCGGCCGACGCGGCGGCCGTGACGGTGTTGACCCATGCCGGCTTTCGAGTGGTAAGCGAAGAGTCGGGCATTACTGGTGATGGCGACCTCACGGCAGTCCTCGATCCCATTGATGGCTCGACCAATTGCGACAGGTCTATTCCCTTCTTCGCCACCAGCATCGCCGTGCTCGATGGTGATGGACTGGTCGCCGGTTTGGTGGCCAACCAGTCCAGTGGTGTTCGCTACTGGGCGACCCGAGGGGGAGGGGCCTGGCGTGACGGCCAGAAGATACGCACCAGCGGCCACAAGGAAGTTGCGGGCGCCCTCGTCAGCTTTTCGGGGCTCCCAGAGCGTCATATTGGTTGGGGCCAAATTCGAGCTCTCGGTTCGGCCAGCTTGGAGTTCTGTCTCGTGGCCGATGGTTCGCTCGATCTCTACACGGTGGCCCAACGTTCCACGCTCAATCCTTGGGACTACCTCGCGGGCATGCTGATTGCCCAAGAGGCCGGTGCATTCGTCGCTGATTACCACGGTGAGGATCTCGTCATCGATGGAGTGGTTCAGCGCCGCCCTCTCGTCGCCGCCTCCCAGGAACTTGGGCTGTCCTTCATGGGTCACGGACCGCTCTAGGCTGTAGAGACGCGGGCGCTTAGCTCAGTTGGTTAGAGCAGCTGATTTACACTCAGCAGGTCGGGGGTTCGAGTCCCTCAGCGCCCACCGCAATGTTGATCCCCCTGCATGGGAGCAACCGTATTTGCCGGCCCTCTGGCGCGTGGATTCTCAGTGCCGGGCAGTTCTGTGAGATTTGAGTGAAATCCCGGTGCCTCGCCAGCAATGCCTCCGCAGCAGGCCGGCGGACCGACAGGCACTAGTCCTTCTTGAGTAGTAGCGTCGATGCTGATACTCATGAAACAGCCTCGCCATCGCTACCGCGGCTCGCTGATTGGATTCGCGATCGCCGCCATACTGGGTGTTGTTTCGTACGGCCTAAACCCGGGAATAGCGTTGGCCGGTGGGTACCCCGGGCCGGATGCACTGCCGAATGGTCCGACGTATCCGGGTCGCATTAACCCCATCCCCGATGGAGGAACCTCGCCCATAATTTTCATGTGTGGTTTTGACGTTCCCAATGCAACGAACCAGTCGAGGAACTACGTCACGATCTACATCAATGACGTGGAATACAAGCGCATTTTGGTCGACTCCAACGGCTGTGCGGAAATCATTATTTCGGTCCACTCCGAAGAGTCGGGAACGGCAGTTCGCTGTGGCATTACAGCGAATGTCTGGGTCTCCATTAACGGTGGACGCCGTGTAGGGGTTCCTCGTGGTCAAGTACGCATTCGCATTGCCGGTGTGAAGTCGAAGAAAAATGGCTCTGGTGCCAACGTCTCCTACACGAAGTCCCCGGTCAGCGGAACATTTACCTTTACAACTAAGCCCTGTCCGGTAACGACCACGACAACAACGACCATCGTCACGACAACGACGACGACACTCCCGGATACCACGACCACCACCGTGCCCGACACGACCACTCCCACCACAGAGCCACCAACGACGATTCCTGGACAGGTAACCACGACCACCCTGGCGCCACCTGAAACGACCGTCCCTCCGGTGACAACTCCAGAGCAGGTCACCACTACAACGATTTTTGTGGCCGAATCGACCACAACCATTCCCCCGAAGATTGACTCGACACCTAAGTCGGTGCAGGAGGCCGCCTCTTCGGTTACCGCCGTGGCAGCTGTAACTACGGCTGCCGCTGCCGCTGCGACTGGTGCTGCCGCTGCGACTAGTGCCGCGGCAGCTGCATCCTCCGCTAGCGCGGCAGCAAGCTCCGCGAGTGCCGCTGCGTCGGCAGCAACCCGTCTACCTCCGACGATCCCAACAGGTGGAGGAATCCCCGTTGGTGGTGGTATCCCATCAGGCGGCGGCGTACCCCAGGCTCCAACTCCCACGGCACCACGTGTGCCGACCACTCCAAGTGGCCCTCCAACGAGCGGTGGAGCACCTACCGGTGGTGGAGCGCCTACTGGCGGCGGTGCACCTTCCGGTGGCGGCACCCCAGCGCCACGTCCAGTTACGCCTACCCCCGCTGCCGAGCCCACGCCACCATCAGGTGGCGGCACCCCAGCGCCACGTCCAGTTACGCCTACCCCCGCTGCCGAGCCCACGCCACCACCATCAGGTGGCGGTGCGCCAGCTCCTCGTCCAGTGGCACCATCGGCACCATCGGCACCATCGGCACCATCAGGTGGCGGAGCACCTTCAGGCGGCGGAGCGCCATCAGCTCCTTCGGCTCCCGCTGCCGCTTCCGAGCCCACGCCACCACCATCAGGTGGCGGTGCGCCAGCTCCTCGTCCAGTGGCACCATCGGCACCATCGGCACCATCGGCACCATCA
>WLKR01000017.1 GCA_009701115.1 Actinomycetota bacterium
GGAACCCGAGGGTTCCGGCCGCTGCCTTTTGTAAATCGTTATTACTTGTGCAAGTACTCAGGCAAGTAAGCACCGACTGGGCTTACGGGCAAGACGCCCTTCACCTTCGTGCTCACTACACCAGTACCGGTGCCAGTTGGCTGGTACATGTATGGAACCTGCGCTGCTGCATACGCTGCGTAACGAGTCTTAAGAGCTTCGTTACCCGTCGTGGTTGCATCAATGATGGCGTCCATCTGTGCGTTTGAGTAGTAACCCGGGTTGCTCAGTGCGTCGGTGTAGAACAACAACTCACCAGATGGGTAGTAGTCAGGCGCGTAGAGCCATCCACCGTACTGGCAGATCTGCCAGGTACCGGAACCGCTGAAGCAGTCGTCGGCAACGGTGTTGGGGTCTGACTTACCGTCCAGGATCATGTTGATACCGATCTTGGCCCAGAGTGACTTCTCGGCAGCCATCTGCTTAACAGCAGTTGGGCTTCCGTTGTAGTACTCGTAGTGCAAGGTCAGTGCGGTGCCCTTAGCGATACCAGCACCACATCCACCAGTCTTGGTGCAAGTGGCGGTACCGGTCGTAGGAACAGTCCAACCGTTGTCAGTCAAGTACTTCTTCGCACGGGTCAAGCTGAATGGGTACGGGTTCTTGAAGTTCGATCCGGCAAAGTCATTCTTTGGCAGTGCGGGAATCGGACCATAAGTCGGAACACCGTAACCGTTGTACAGGGACTTGATGATTGACACTTGGTCAATCGAAGCCTGTAGGGCCTGGCGGATGTACAACTGCTTGGTCAACGCGCTACCGCCCGTTGCCGAGTCGAAATTGTAGTAGGCGTAGTTGAACGACCACGTACCACCGGTACGGACGTTGAACTTGCCCTTAAGGGCGCTCCACTTCATGGTTCCAGCAACACCTGGCTTAGGGGCCGTGTTGACGTCTGCAGGAAGCACGTAACCGCTGTCGAGCTGACCAGTGGCAAGAGCCGTCTTTTCAGCGTCAACAGATGCGAATGGGTGCATGATCAACTGGTTGACCTGAGCCTTCTGAGGACCACTGTAAGCAGGGTTCGGTACGAACACGATTGGCGTGTTTCCAGCGCCAGAGGTGTCGAACGAAGACAACTTCCAAGGACCGTCTACAACAGACCAGAAGGGGTCGGTTGAGGTGAAGGTCGAGGGGTCCTGTGAGCGGTCGTTCAAAGTCTTGAACACACCAGACGCAACGCGACCAAGTGAGGTGCTTGCGTTCACACCACACACTACACGAGCGGCGGTACGGGTGAAGGTGTCAAGGTTTGCTCCACAGCCAGCCGAGCCAGCGGCAGCGGAAGCCGACAAGCGGTCCCATGCACGTGGCATTGGCGTAATTTCCGTAAGGAAGTTGTAGAGGAACCAGTTGTGGTTCACGGCGTCAGTCAAGTGGATCGTGACAACGTTGCCCGAAGCGGTAGCGGACGAAATCTGGTCTGGGATACCCATTCCAGGTACGTAACCGGCGTAACCGCCAGGAGCAGCCATGTACATGTTGATGAAGAACACAACTGAACGAGCGTCAACGGTTTCACCGTTGGAGAATTTCCAGCCCTTCATCGTGATGGTCAGTGACTTGCTGTCCGAAGCCCACACAGGCAGTGCACCAGTCGACAGCGTTGGCTGAATGGTCGTGTCAGCACCCTTACCAACCCAGTACAGAGGGCGGTACATCAACGACTGGAAGTCGTTCATGTTGGTTACGGTGAAGAACGCACCACTGGAAAATGGCCAGATGTAGTTCGGATAATCGTTTGGACTAAGTGGTACGTCCAACTTCGTCGTTGCAGCACCGGCGGAGGTCAAACCTGCCAACGCCAAGCCGGACGACATCGAAGCAATTGCCACTGCACTAGTGACGAAGCGCTTCGCTCGCGAAGAAAATTTCATTTCCTTCCCCTTTCCATCTAACGGTTGTCAGATGTCTCGTGATCCCTGGAAACCCAAGTTCACCCGAATGCTACGGAGCAATCACTCGGTCGTCAAACCGCCCTGTAGCAGTTGACGGCAGCGACACATTGGGGTTGAGCTGATCAAATCTTGCGATCACGAAGAATTCTCTATAGTTCCCGCAAATTCCCGCGTGAAATGAAGGTAATTAACTAGAGAAACGGGAGTATCGGCTAAGACGTGAAGGTCGCAATAACTACTTCACAAGGTTCACAAAGGCTCAATATCACCGTAAAACCTGGTACTCGCGGGTGAAATACGCCCGTTTAGAGCCATTTCGGCGTGAATTAGACGATTTCGCTGATCTGCATCTGAGGCGCGATGGTGGTGAAGTTTGGCAAGTCAGCCAGAACTGCAGCTGAATCTTCGGAACTCATAGCAGCCCCCAGGGCATCCATCGACTCGAACTGCACGTGCACAGCGGCAACGAATGGGCCATTTACGCCCTTTTCGATGAGCGCTTCGCTTAAGCCCCAAGCGGCCTTAGCCATTGGAACGTGCGTAGCCGCGTAGTACTCGTGGTCGAAGGTCGCGCCTTCGGTGACTGGATAGTAGACAGAAACTTGGATCATGCAAAAACGCTACACGCTCGAAAAGCACCACTACGGCAATTACTTCTCTGGGGGAGATTGAATAACGGTCTGGCTCGATATAAAACGGACCACTATCAGGACTATTGCACCAACGCTGAGTAGGAAAACCACCACTAACGCCGCTCCCGAATTCGCAAAGTGGGTAAAGAGGCGGATGAGGTTAAAGAACATGGCAATAACCGCGATGATGAACAGCACTCGACGTTTGCGGAAGTGGCTCATTCCAATCGCCATGGCTGAGGTAGCGATTCCGGCGAGTGATCCGAAGAGATAGGGCGCCGTTGAATCAAAGAGCAGCGTCGGCGCGGAGACGAGGCAGACGACCCATCCCAGCGTGAGTGCGCCCGAGGTTGGATTTATCTTGTCGCGGAGCAGCACTACCGCCATGCCTCCACTCCAAAAGAGCATCGTCGTGATCCAGGGTCGGAGTGAAAGACCGGTGAGCGCAATGGTGCTTCCGACTACCCAAAAAATTCCACCGAGAGACGCCGCCATCTGCAGAAAGCGATCTCGGTTGCGCCAGAGCGCAAATGAAAGCGCCGTGAAGAAAATGGAGGTGATGAGCTGCGAGACGTCGTCGGAAGTTTTTATGTAGCGAATTAGGAGGAGTGCTACGAATCCAGTGGCGCAGGCAGTCGCAAAGGCCAGCAAGACTCCCCCGATGCGTTCCCAGGCATCGCCACCGAGTCGCAAGACGCGACCACCGAGGGCGAGCGAAGCCACCGCGACGAGTCCAAGGGCGGTCAATCGAACCCCTGTGGTCCGAAAGCTCTGCACAACGAGCGTGGTGCCTGAGGCCACCGTAAAGACCATTGCGAGATAGGCCATTACTTCAGCCAGTGGTGAAAGTGGCGCGCCATAGGAAGTCGGTGTCGCCGCGACCGCATGAGCACCCTCAAAGCGGACTATGGCCTCAGCCTGTTCCGAACTAATGAGTTCCGCATCCAGCCACTCTCGGGACTTAGTGGACCAGTCGACACCTACAAGGTTGCGGAGTTTCATATGTCATTACTAGCCCATACCCGAGACAAAAGAAGGGCATCTCAGAATGTTGCTACCACGCGTGGCGCCTCCGGCAGGAGTCGAACCCGCAACCTGATGGGTAGAAACCATCTGCTCTATCCAGTTGAGCTACAGAGGCGTGCCCTAAGCGTACCGACCCGTTGAGGAATTTCCTGAGGCGTGCCGATTCGAGGGTGATCCGGGGCCTCGGTAAACCTGCCGTTGCCTCAATATGGCATACTGAAGGGGCTTGGTGGGCGTAGCTCAGCTGGTTAGAGCGCCGCGCTGTGGCCGCGGAGGTCACGGGTTCAAGTCCCGCCGTCCACCCCAAGTAGATGGCAAAACCGGTCGCTTCGGCGGCCGGTTTTGTCGTCTCTCCCCGTTGGACCACTCGGTCGCGGCGAGTAGATTTTCTCCCGTACGTCAAGAACGGCGTTTACAAATGAGAACTAAGGGGGATCCATGACAATCGTCAAAGATTCGTTCTATATCAATGGTGAATGGGTAAAGGCTTCGTCCAGCGAAACTCTGCCCGTTACTTCGTCGGGTACCGGCGAGCTCTACGCCACGATTCCAGTCGGCACTGTCGACGAAGCGAACCGTGCCGTCGAAGCTGCTTCGGCCGCCTTTACGGCGTGGGCAAATACGAGCCCCAAGGAGCGCGGCGAGTTCTTGATTCGCATCTCCGAGAAGTTGGCCGAGAAGGCTGACCTCATCGCCGAGACCATTGCGAACGAAGTGGGCATGCCCCTCGGACTCGCGAAGGGCATCCAAGCTGGTATTCCAGTCGCCACGTTTGCTGACAACGGTCAGCGCGCCATGGACTTCGAGTGGGAAGAAGAAGTTCTTAACTCCACACTCGTGCGTGAGCCTGCCGGTGTTGTCGCCGCCATCACGCCGTGGAACTACCCACTGCACCAGATCGCCAACAAGGTGGCCGCCGCTCTCGCAGCCGGTTGCACCGTCGTCTTGAAGCCCAGCGAAGTCGCGCCGATCAACGCGTACATTCTCGCCGACATCATTCACGAGGTCGGCCTCCCTAAGGGTGTCTTCAACCTCATCACCGGTACTGGTCCAGTAGTCGGCGAAGCGATTGTGGCTCACCCCAAGACCGACTTCATCTCCTTCACCGGTTCCACCGGCGCTGGAAAGCGCGTCATGGAGATTGCCTCGAAGATGGTTAAGCGCGTGTCGCTGGAGCTCGGTGGCAAGTCCGCCAACATCATCCTGGAAGACGCCGACCTCGCTCGCGCTATTCCTGACGCCATCTTCAAGTGCTACCTCAACTCGGGTCAGACCTGCTCAGCACTCACGCGCTTGGTTGTGCCACGCTCGAAGTTGGCCGAGATTGAAGACCTCGCTGTGGCGTCGGCCGCCGGCTTCCAGCCTGGCGACCCCATCACCGGTGGCACCTTGATCGGACCCCTCGTGAGTGAGGCGCAACAGACCCGCGTGCGTAACTACATCAACAAGGGCATCGACGAAGGCGCTCGTCTCATCATGGGTGGCGTCGAGCAGCCTGAAGGTCTGCCCCGTGGTCACTACGTACAGCCGACGATTTTCTCGGGTGTCACGAACGACATGACTATTGCCCAGGAAGAGATCTTTGGTCCCGTCCTTTCCATCATCCCCTACGACACCGAAGAAGAGGCCATCGCGATTGCGAACGACTCGCTCTACGGTCTCTCGGGTGGAGTCTGGGCCGGCACGCCGGAGAAGGCCTTCGAAGTGGCTCGCAAGATCCGCACCGGTCAGGTTGAAGTCAACGGTGGAGGATTCAACATCTTCGCCCCCTTCGGTGGCTACAAGCAGTCCGGCATTGGCCGCGAGCTTGGCAAGTACGGCTTCGAGGAGTTCCTCGAAGTGAAGGCCATCCAGAAGTAACTGTCCTCACCAAAAAGGGGCGTCGGGAAACCGGCGCCCCTTTTTGCGTTTTCCGTATGAATCACTAGTTGCTATGCGTCGTACCGGCTAATATCGCAATGCGCCTCTAGCTCAACGGCAGAGCAATGGACTCTTAATCCACAGGTTTCGGGTTCGAATCCCGAGGGGCGCACCAGGAAGGGCCCGCGCGCAAGTGCGGGCCCTTTTCCTCGTTCCCCGAGGCTTTGTGTTCGCACCCTGCCCCTTTTTCCTGCGACCCAGGGTTAGGGTTGCCGTGATCCGTGGTAGGAGAGTCGCCTCGTTTGGGCTGGACGGCCGATGTGCTGTCGCCCCGTGCAGGCTCGACGTCTCTACCGACCTCTGATCGCACTTCCACCGTGGAAGTGAACCGCTAGAGGAGTCCCCATGGCCGAAAAGTCACCCAGTGCCCGTAACAACAAGAAGGTTGGCAAGACGTTGAAGGAAAAGCGTCTCGACAAGCACGCCAAGAAGGATCAAAAGACCGGCCTGATGGGCGACGGTAAGTAACTTTCGTCAGCTGGCGAGGTGCGGACAACTATTTTTTTGCTCTACTAGGAGCACCATGAAAAAGATGTTGTTCGCCCTCACCATGACGGTGAGCACCCTCACGCCATTCACCTCGGCCCACGCCGCCACGCCACCCGTCAAGTGGATCTGCCCTCCAACGGGCACAACGACGTGCGTGGGTCCGACAGTCACCAAACTGGTACCACTCAGCGGAGCCACCATCTCAACGACGTATCAGAGCCAGGTGAACCCGGTCGCCGACTGTTTCTTTCTCTACCCCACGGCCAGTCCCGCGACCAGTTGGAATGCTCCTAATCGCGCTACGGCGTGGCTCCGTCAGACCGTGCGCTCGATGGCTCTGCCATTCACGCGGACGTGTCGACTCGTGGCTCCGGTCTATCAACAGGTGACGTTGGCCCACCTCTCGATGACGACAGCTACCGCCCTAGATCGCGCGGCGAGCGAGGTCGCCTATCAATCGGTACGGCGTGCATGGCGGGAGTACCTCAAGGTCACACCATCAAGTCGTCCCGTAATTCTCATTGGCTTTAGCCAAGGAGCAGCGATGCTGGCCCAGTTACTCCGCCGCGAGATTGCACCACACACCCCACAACTCCGTCGTGTCATCTTGAGCGAGCTGGTCGGAGGAGGACTGACTGTGACTTCCCCACGTTCCGTCAACGACGGTTTGGCCGGCATTCCTCTCTGCGCCCACATCGGAGCGATCCACTGCGTCATCGCCTTTGACGCCTTCACGGCGGCGCCACCGGTACCAGCGCTGACCGGAACTCCCGGTGCTCCGTGGAGCTATCTCTTCGGGTGGACTCCCGCCCAGGGATCAACGATGGTCTGCGTGAACCCGGTCTACGGCGGGCGACTAGGCAATCCTTTGACCCCCTACCTTGGCCCGGATGTGCCAAGTGCCTACAACTACGTCGCGGGCACTACCTACACGACATACACCAACAGATTCCGTGCGGCCTGCGAAACTAAGAGAGGAATCGAATGGCTCGACATTCGACAAATCGACCCACCTAAGTCCGGTGGTCGCCCTAACCCCGTACCTTCGCTTCCTTGGGGCTCCGACGACTCAGCTGCGGGCCTCCATAGGGAATCGTGGGGCTTGACCCTGGGCAACCTTGTGCTGTCCGCTCGGGCCGCCGTCTCCGCATGGACCATTCGGTCCAAGTAAATCGACCGGTGAGCCGCAGCAAGGGCTCCAACGAGGAAATTGGACGGAAACCGACCTTGCCTCGTCATTCGCCAAAGGCGGAACGATCAAATAGCTACGACAGCGTGGTGGCCAACTCGAAGAGAAAGAACTGCAGGGAACGAATTGTTTGCAGGCTGGCTTCGTCGGCTTGCGCCAAATCTTCGTCCGTGAAGATTGAGGCCTCACTCGTCCGGGCTCGCAGTCCCAATTGCATTGAGGCTAGCCAGGCGAAGGCTTCATCTTGCGAGAGGAACGATTCGTCCAGCGTGAGTCTCATTAGCTCCGCACTGGTCGCCGTCATCTTTTGACGTTCGAACGAACGCAACGGGTCATCACTGTCGGCCGAAGGGGTGATTGGCGAGTGGAGAGCCCCGTGCCAGGGATGCTCACCGTCAGATTCAGCGGCAATTAGTTGATCTACTACCGACTTCAGGAACTCTCTAGCGTCCGGCGCAATCTTGACCTCAATCCGACCGTCTTTACGCTGAATAAAGATCTTGGAACGGGCCATCTCAGGAGTCCTGTTCGACTGTCGATAGCAACCCATTTGCCTGGAGTTTCACGCAGTAGCCCTCGGCCCGATCACGGACACCGGACCAGACAATGGCGCGGCCCTGATGATGAACCGTCATCATCAGTTGGGTGGCCTTGTTGTTGGAGTAGCCAAAGATTTTGCGGAAGATTAAAGCAACGACCGGCATGGGTGTCACCGGGTCATCCCACACCACGACGTTCCAGGACTTCTCGGTAACGACTTCTTCTTGATTGAGCGTGGCGGTCGAAGTGGAACGCTCGTGCTTCACGGAACTCACTCCTACAGTGTGACACCTACTCGATGTCGCGTGGACGAAATTCTTCCGCAAGTTTAGAAATTGCGTACTGGACGTCACCCTGGCGAATGTTCGCGGCCAGGCCGCCTTCTACAAATCGATCGCGTCGGACGTAGAGAACAAGGGCCACGAGCGCTTCGGCGGCATCACTCGGTCGCCAGTGGGGCTCCTTAATTTCAGGGATTTCCATCCACGCAATATCAGCGAGAATCTCCTGCTGGTAAAAGGCACGGACCCACCGGCTCCACTCTCGAGAAAGTACGAAGAAGGGCATTTGAAAGACCTTTTTAGGGAACTCTGAGACCAAGTCACCCCCGTGCATTTCGCCGGCGGGGACGCCTTGAGTCGCATCGTAGGCGAGAAAAAAGAGTCGCCACTGCTCCTCGGTCACTGCCTGTAGGTGTTCTCCGGCCTTCAATCGTGCTTCGCGCAGATTCATCGTCGCCTCCATCTCCCCGCTACTCTCTCGTGGCCCTATGACACTTAAGGTAAAGCCATGAGACTCCTCGATGATGCCAAGCAGCAAGGCGAAGACGCGGTGAACGATCTCGCTCGTCGCGTCCAGGATGCGTCGGGCCGACGAGTCCGCTCAGCCATTGGTATCGACCAAGAGCCTCCCCCGCCCTGCAACGATCCCGCCACGTCCTACATGCCCATAGGTGGTGCCGCGCGCGAACTCCACGTAGACCTGCCCGCGATGCTTGTTGGAGGCCTCGCGTCACTCCTCTTGCAGATGACCCACCCATTGGCCATGGCCGGTGTGGGCAAGTACTCCTCGTATCGCGAAGATCCACTTGGTCGTCTCTACCAAACAGCCCAATTTGTCGGCGTAACGACATTTGGTTCCGAACACGACGCCCACTCGGTGATTGAGACCGTGAAGTTCATTCACGAAGGCGTGAATGGCACGGCGCCAGACGGGCGCCACTATTCAGCCACCGACCCTCACCTCTTGGCTTGGGTTCATGATGCCGAGGTGGCAATGTTTCTCAAGGCGGCCGAGCTCTACGGGCCCCGAGCAGTCAGTGGCGATCGAGCTGACCAATACGTCAACGAAATGGCTCGTGTTGCCACTGATCTCGGGGTCATCAACGCCCCACGTACCAAGGCCGAACTTTGGGCCGACCTCGAGGCCTATATCCCCGAACTCGAACTCATCGAACAGGGCAAGGATGCTCGTAACTTTGTCTTGCGTGGAGTGAGCAAGAAGCCTCACGAGATTGCGACCTACGCCACGCTGGTGGCCGCGGCTATCAACTTGCTGCCGGACTGGTCTCGAAAGGTCCTAAGACTGCCAAAAATTCCCCTAGTGGAGTCATTCGTAGTGCGTCCGGCGGCGTTAGCCGCCTGCACCACCCTGCGCTTTGCAATCGCGCCGGTGGACGTTACGTCGCCAGCGTAAGGCCACCGTCGGTCGCGACGACTTGGCCCGTGATGTACGGAGTCGTGGCGAGCGCGTAAATCAAAGCGGCCACGTCTTCGGGCTTCCCGCTGCGCTTCAGGGGCGCCACCTGCTGAACAAACCCACGAATGACATCCCAGTCCTGCGTCCACTCGGTGTCAATCAATCCCGGGGCCACCGCGTTGATTCGGACGTTGGGTCCGATCACCTTGGCCATCAAGACCGTGAGGTGATTCAGCGCCGCCTTGGAAGCGGCGTAGGGAATGGACGAACCCGTAGGGCGCAGTCCGGCAATCGACGAAACGTTGACGATTGAGCCGCTGCTCGCCTCAAGGGCCGGCATGGCCGCGACTGAGAGTGCCCAGGTGCCAAAGAGGTTGACATCAAAAATCTGGCGGAAGATATCGACCGTCGCGGCGTTGAGATCTTGGTGAGGAATCACGTGAGTAAAGCCCGCGTTATTAACGAGTACGTCGATCTGCCCGTAGTGCTCAAGGATTTGAGAGACAAATCCGTCGGCGTCAAAATCCCCGCCGATGGCGCCTTGGATGTAGATCGAATTCGGCAGTGCTTTCGCCAGCGCCTCACCGGCCACTACGGACCGACTGGAATTGACGACGACGGCGTACCCCTGTTCGGAGAACCACTTCGCCGTGGCCTCACCAATACCACCGGTCGAACCGGTGACCACTGCAACCTTCGGACTCATCGACTCACCACCCTCCACGTCCCGGCCCAGCGTTGACCAGACTCGAGTACGACGACGTCTTTTCCGCTGCGCAGACTGTCTGGCGGCGCCGTCATAGGTTCAACGGCCACACCGGTACGCCGGCGACCACGCTCCAACTGATCGCCGGTATAGACCTGCAAATACGGGAAGTTGCGGTCAACGCTGAGTTCAACAACATGTCCACGGGTGTCGACCAACGTGGTGGTCGCCATGCCAGCTTCGTCACGAATCAGCTCCGTAAATGTGACATCCAATTCGTGTCCGCTCACCGACTTCAACGTGCGAAAGTCCTTGGGACCATCGGCGGTCGGCAGGATGATGCCAGTGGGTAGCTGGCGCTCGTTGACCTCAACAAGGGCGTTCGCCGGAACTTCCAATCGGGCGCCCTCAATGGTGTCGGTCGTGACAGCGAGATAAGGGTGGAAGCCCAGCGCGAAGGGAATGGCCACTTCGTCGAGGTTCGTTACGGTCGTGGTCACCGAGAGACCCAGGTCGCCGAGGTGGTACGAAATCTCAATATTGGAGAGGTAGGGATAAGCCGGCGAGGGGTGCAACGTCAGAGAGAGCACGCATCGGTTCTGATTCAGCGCCTTAACTTCGAAGGGTCGCCATCGCACGAGACCGTGGATCCCAGTCAGGGTCACGGGGTTATCTATCTGGGTTCGGGCCGTGCGACCGGAAAAGCCCCAGGGCTCATGGTCTATGCGGTTAGGCCAGGGGTAGAGCACTTGGCCTCGACCACCGGTCGGCATCTCCTCGGCGGCAAAACCCTCGATAACGGGCACCCCGCCACGGACGTAGGCACGTAGGGTTGCGCCCACCTCTGTTACTACTGCTCGCTGGTCACCGTGGGCGATTGCAATCTGCTCACCACTCGGTAATGCTTCGGCCTTCACCATTTAGTCACCACCATGTCGCTTCTTCCCGTTATCGTACGACTAATGCGCTTACTAATTACGAACGATGACGGAATCAATGCTCCAGGGATTCAGGCCCTCACTCGGGCCATCTCCCAGTGGGTTGCCCTAAGGCCCGAGGAGCGCTCGGCGATTGTGGTGGCCCCTAACCGGAACTTCTCCGGCATGAGCTCGGCCGTCGGAGACATTTTTGACAACCCTATGGTCGCCTACGAGCGTCGGGTGATTGAAGGGGCCGAAAATATTCCGGCCTACGCCCTCGACGCGGCGCCCGCGCTCTGCACGATCATTGGCGGCATTGGCTATCTCGGCGAACGTCCCACCATGGTCGTCAGCGGTATTAATGCCGGAGCCAACGTCGGTCGTAGTGTCCTGCACTCGGGCACCATCGGAGCCATCCTCACCGGGGCCCAGTTGGGCATGTCCGGCTTGGCAGTCTCGTCTCAGTGGGACGAGGCAATCACTCACTATGAAACGGCCGCCAAAATCGCCGTGGAGGTGCTCGATCAGTTCTACGACGCGCCGGAGCGCACACTCTTGAATCTCAACGTACCGAACTTAAGTACGGCTGATCTCAAGGGTGTTCGACGTGGGCGCATATCTAACGCCGGAATCATTAAGGCCACTCGGAGCGAAGAGGCGGGCTTCACGCTCGGCGAGTCGGGAGAGATCCCGCTGCGCTTTGGTGCCGCCACCCCTCAGCTCGGTGACGTGAGTGACGAGCAGGCCGATGAGGATGGTGCTCTCGTAGTGGCCGGTTACGCCAGCCTGACGGCTCTTCGTGGCGTTCACGAAGACACTGACATCAGCACCGACGACCTCATGCGACTCAGCCTCACGGCCATTGAGGCGCACCTCGCGAGCCACCGCTAGTCGTCTTCTCGGGGGCGTCCTCGCTGCTCCTTGTGGCGACCCGCGATTCGTTTTGATTCCAAACGCCGTAGCGAGCTGCCCTTCGTCGCTTTCGTGGGACGTCGACGGGTCGGGACGCGAAGGCCAATCTCAATACGTTCGCCCAATCGAAGCATTGCCTCGGCACGATTTTTGGTCTGGGAGCGATGGGTAGCGACGGAGACTCGAACCACTGAAGGCAGCGTCGTGGCGAGTCGGTGTTGTTGCGATTCACTGAACGCGGACGATGCCGCCGGAGTAAACGAGACAGTAATGCGACTCAAAGTTCGATTGGCATGCTGAC
>WLKR01000170.1 GCA_009701115.1 Actinomycetota bacterium
AGAATCAATCTCGTTACAGATCGCTCGCATTGACCAGGAAATCGACACCGCTTCGGCCATTCGTCGTTTGGAACTCACGCAACGCCGGAGCGACTTGGCGATTGAGAAGGAGCGTCTCACCGCTCGCGTGGATCTGACGGCCGTCGAAAAAGACTTCGTCAAAGTAGCGAAGTCCTACGCCGCTCGCAATGGAATTTCTTACGCCTCATTCCGCACGCTGGGCGTTCCCGCCGACGTGTTGAAGAAGGCCGGAATCGCTCGCACTCGCGCTTAACGCGTAGCGAGTTTTCCAGCGACGAAGCTCTCGAGGAGCACTCGTCCATCACTGCTGCCGAGCAACGCCGTCATGGCCCGCTCGGGGTGAGGCATAAGTCCCACGACATTGCCCGCTTCATTACTCACGCCGGCAATGGCGTCGCGTGAACCGTTGGGGTTCTCCACGTAGCGCAGCACGATCTGATCGTTCGCCACCAAGCGTTCGTAGGTGGCGTCGTCACAGGTGTAGGAACCGGAGAAGTGGTTAATCGGAATCGAGAGCTTGGCGCCAACCGTGGCCCGACTCGTCAAGATGGAGTTGCTCGTCACCACTTCGAGTTGCGAGGGTTGGCAGAGAAAAGTGAGGCCGCGGTTCTTCTGCAGGGCGCCCGGCAGGAGTCCCGCTTCGGTCAGCACTTGAAACCCATTGCAAATGCCGAGCACCGAACCACCGGCGGCCGCGAATTCGGCCACGGCCGTCATGACTGGTGAGAAGCGAGCCAGTGCGCCGGGTCGCAGGTAGTCACCGTGGGCAAAACCACCGGGCAAGATGACGGCGTCTAAGCCGTCGAGGGAGGTCGCGGTGTGCCAAATAAATTCGGAGTGAGCCCCAACGGCGGTAACGGCTGCCGCGGCGTCGTATTCGCAGTTCGATCCAGGAAAGACCACGACGCCGACGCGAGTGGTCACGCCGTTGCCTCAATGCGAGCAGTGGACTGCTCAATCACGGGATTAGAGAGAAGGCGATCGGCGAGGGCGATAGCGCGCTCGAGGGCCTCGGTCTCCGAGTTGGCTTCCACGTTCAAGCGGAAGGACTTTCCGGCACGCATTGACGAGATGCCTTCAAAGCCGAGAGCCGGCAGGGCCCGCTCAATGGTGGCACCCTCGGGGTCGGCGATGCCGGTCCGCAGTGAAACTTCAACGACGACAGAGAACTTCACGACTCAAGGTTAGCCGTAGGGGCGAAGAAACTTACGCTCCGAACCACGAATTCAGTGGTCGAGAGGTGACCCGCTCGTAGGCGGCAACGTAGCGAGTAGCCGTCAGGGCGATCACGTCGTCGGGGACTCTCGGCGGTGGAGGCGTCTTGTCCCAGGACAGGGTGGCCAGCCAGTCGCGGAAGGGCTGCTTGTCGAAACTCGGCGGTGTCTCCCCCGGCACGACCGCATCGGCCGGCCAGATTCGCGACGAGTCGGGAGTCAAGATTTCGTCACAGACCACGAGCTCACCGTCGACGAAACCGAGTTCGAACTTGGTATCGGCCAGAATCAATCCGGCGGCGGCCATCCGGTTCGCAGCCATGGAGAAGAGGGCCAAGCAGAGTTCCTGGGCGCGGGCGAGCAGCTCGGGCCCGACAATTTCTCTGGCCCGGTCCAGACTGATGTTCTCGTCGTGACCCTCATCGGCCTTGGTTGAGGGGGTAAACCAGGGACCCGGGAAGGGGTCGGTGAGGGAGAGTCCTTCGGGGGCGGTCATGTCGTGCACGCGACCACTGACCCGATATTCGTCGTAGGCCTGACCGGCGAGGCGGGCGCGCACAATGCACTCCAACGGCAACATCTCGGCCTTGCGGACCAGCATGGAGCGGCCGTGCAGTTCGGTGGCCTGCAAGAAGCCCGGGACGTAGGTCTCGATCACGAGGGGGTCACAACTCACGAGGGCCCGTGGAATCTCGGGCAGTTCATCGAGCCAGTAGTTAGTAAGAGCCGTGAGGACCCGTCCCTTGTTGGGAATGGTCTCGTGCATGACAACGTCAAAGGCACTCATTCGATCAGAGGCCACCATCAAGAGGTGGTCGTCCCCGACCGCGTAGAGGTCCCGGACTTTGCCTCGGTAGAGGTGCGTCAGACCGAGGTCGTTCATGCCGTTCGCCAGGTCAGCGCCTCCACGAAACGGCCGCGGTGGGCCAACAGTCGCGTGGCGTCGAAGGCTCGCGTGAGCTGTTCTTCGCTCAAGGTCACGTCTTTGTCTTGGGCGATGACGTCGCGGAAGTTCTCCCGGGTCTCGACCGAACGACGGGCGGCGGCCTGCACGATGCGGTAGGCATCGTCGCGGCTCATACCCGAGTCCACGAGGGCCAGCAGGATCGACTGCGAAAAGACCAGACCGAGGGAGTGCACTTCGAGATTCTCGAGAGCCCGCTCGGGCTTGAGGACGAGACCGGAAGCGAGTCCGGTGGCCTTGCGCAACATGTAGACACAGAGCTGCAGGGCGTCGGGCATAACGACGCGCTCCACACTGGAGTGACTGATGTCCCGCTCGTGCCAGAGCGCCACGTCTTCGAGACCCGACACGAGGTAACCCCGCAACACGCGGGCCAAGCCGCAGAGCCGTTCCGACAAGACGGGGTTGCGCTTGTGCGGCATGGCCGAGGAACCCTTTTGACCCTTGCCGAATGGCTCTTCGGCCTCGCCGACTTCACTCCGGGCGAGGTGGCGAACTTCGAGCGCGACTTGTTCAATCGTCGTACCAACGGCCGCCAACGAGTAGAGAACTTCGGCGTGACGGTCACGGGCAATGACCTGGGTGGCTGGGACGGGGGCCAGACCCAGGCGGGTGCAGACAAAGTTCTCCACCTCGGGATCGATGTTGGAGAAGGTGCCGACGGCCCCGGAGAGTTTGCCGACCGCAATGGCACGACGGGCGTTCTCGACCCGCTCGAGGTCCCGGTTGGCCTGCAGTGCAAAGAGAGCGAACTTGGCTCCGTAGGTGGTGGGCTCGGCGTGCATGCCGTGGGTGCGACCAGTGATGGGCCAGTCAATACTTTCGACGGCTCGCGTGGTCAACGCGTCACGAAAGGCCCGCACTTCGGTGATCACAATGTCCATGGCGTCGGTCAGCACCTTGCAGAGTGCGGTGTCGACGACGTCAGACGACGTCAGGCCGTAGTGAATCCACGCCCCTTCGGGCATGCCGATGCGGTCTTGCACGATGTCGACGAAAGCGGCCGTGTCGTGATTCGTGATCTCTTCGCGAGCATTCACGTCCGCCACGAAGGCTGCATCCACCACGGGACGACGCGCACGCAGTGCGGCCGCGTCAGCGGCCGGGACCACGCCCTGCTCGACGAGCGCTTCGGCGGCGAGTAGTTCGACCTCGAGCATGGTGCCGAACCGGTGCTCGTCGGTAAAGAGGGCGGCCACATCTTTCGGGGCGTAACGAGAAATCATGCTCTAGTCCTTTTCTGCGATGTCGGTCCGCATAACGCGACCCGGAAAC
>WLKR01000171.1 GCA_009701115.1 Actinomycetota bacterium
CGTAGACCGGCTTAATCTCGATACCTGAATCCGTAAATCGTCCATTTGCGCTTGTCACAACTAACAAGGTTAGAGGTTTGCGCCGGAGTTGACGATTCGACATGGCACGATGTCTAGGTGAGTTCGACTACCCCACGGGTCCTAATGGTGCTGCCCAATGACGGTACGGGTGGCATGCAGGCCCAGGTCCGCCTCATCAGCGAGGCTCTGGCTAGTGCCGGCAGTCAAGTCAGCGTTCTGATTGGCGGAGGCACCACTACCGGAACCGTGGGAGGCGTGACCTATCTATCCGGCCCCCCGCTGCTCAATTGGTTCGGGATTCCCTTCCTCCGTGCACTTCGTCGCCATGCTCGACTACTACGAGCCGATGTGGTCCACGGCCATGGGCTGCGCACGGGACCCTTCGTGGCTCTCGCTCGTCGTCGGGCCCAGCGGTTCGTGACCTGCCACGGCATCGACCCCGCGACCGTTCCCGAAGGCCTTCTGCGTCTACTTCGTATCCTGCCCGTCAAGATTTTGGCCTGCGGTCCTGGACCGCAATCAGTTCTACAGCACTTCGGCCTCGCCGTTGCGCTCCTGGAAAACGCCACCCCGCCCGAGCGGACTCCAAAGACTCGCTCAGAGTTCAATGAGCGATTTGGCACAACTGATGACGACTTTGTTGCCTTGTGGCCCGCGCGGTTCTCGGCACAAAAAGATCACAGCTCACTACTCGCCTTTGCGCAATGCCTGCGCGATACGAATATGGTGGTGGTCTGCTGCGGCGACGGACCGTTGCGAGCCCAATTTGAGTCGCGGATTACCGCTCTCGGACTCGGGCGTCACTTTCGTACGGTGGACTTTGTAAGTGACGCCGCAGCGTGGTTACCCGCCACTGATTTCTTCGTTTTGCCTTCAAAATGGGAGGGGCAACCGCTCGTGCTCCTCGAGGCGATGCGTGCCGGTATTCCCGCAGTGACGTGGACCACTGTCGGGGCGGAATTGCTCCCCTCGTCCGCTCATGTCACCTCCCCTGACGATGGGGCCACGCGGGTTCGAATGTGGTTAGAGACGCCAGAAACCGCGAGCGTCGATACTGAGACCCAGCGCAAGATTGCTGCTGAACATGAAATCGGTATCGCCATCTCGTGGTATCAAACGCTTTACTATTCCTAGCGAACAGACCAAGGAGCACCAATGTTTTGTACCGAGTGTGGAAGGCAGTATGAAGGTCAGCAGTGTGAGGCTTGCAGGGCCGGCACAAGTCAACTGGAATTGGCTGGCTGGTGGAAGCGAGTCGGAGCATCACTCATCGACGGCATCGTTCTTCTGCCCCTACTCTTAATCGTGGGCATCGCCTTAGTTCGGTCCGCACCCATTGCCGCCACTCTCGTGGGCTTTGTTGTTGAGTTCATGTACCTATCGCTTATGTGGACCAAGCGCAACGGGCAAACCGTTGGCGCCAAGGCACTCGGAATCCGCGTCGTCGCTGCCGACGGCAGCCCCATGCCGGTCGAGATGGCCTACCGGCGCGCCGCTGTCTTGCAACTCTTCACTGCGGCATCGTCCATGACCTGGATCTTGAAACCACTGGGTTCAGTGGCCCTCTTGCTCAACATCCTCTGGCCCCTCTGGGACCCCCAGAAGCAGACCCTGCACGACAAGGCTGCTGGCACCATTGTCGTGGTTGATAAGAACTAGGCCTTTAACACCGCGTGAGGCATGCAGAACTCGTCATACTCTGCAATCACGATTTCCCCAGCGTTCTCGCCACAGGCGGGACACGCGGGGTCGCGACGGACCTTGAAGGTTCTAAATGACTGGTCGAGTGCGTCGTAGCTGAGCAGACGGCCCACCAACGGATCGCCCAGGTTCAAGATGAGCTTCAACGCTTCGAGAGCCTGAATCGAACCAATGATGCCGGGCAGCACGCCCAGAACACCAGCCTCGGCGCAGCTTGGCGCGAGTTCGGCGGGCGGTGGCTCGGGAATCATGCAGCGATAGCACGGCCCGACGTAGGGGTTGAAGATGGTGACTTGACCCTCGAATCGAAAGATTGAACCGTGCACGACGGGAATCTTCTTCAAGAGAGCGGCATCGTTGACGAGGTAGCGCGTTGGGAAGTTGTCCGTTCCATCCACGATGACGTCGTAGCCATCGATGATGTCCAAGATGTTGTCGGCACCCAAGCGGGTGTCGTAGGTGATGACGTTTAGGTCGGGATTGAGTGCTGACAACGTCGCCTTAGCCGAGTCGACCTTGCGCATTCCGACGCGGTCCATGTTGTGGAGGATCTGACGCTGAATGTTCGAGGCGTCAACTACGTCCATGTCGATGACGCCGATCGTTCCAACACCGGCGGCGGCGAGGTACAGCGCCGAAGGCGAACCGAGTCCGCCCGCACCGAGCATTAACACCTTGGCGTCGAGCAACTTGAGCTGCCCCACTTCGCCAACTTCAGGCAGTAGCAAGTGGCGCTGGTAGCGGTTGCGCTGATCGGCCGTCAGCGTACGAGGAGTCGTCCAGGGTAGGCCGTCGTCCTTCCACTTGTTGAAACCACCGATCACCGAAACGACGTCTTGGTAGCCGAGGTCTTGCAACGTCTTGGTCGCGAAGGCCGAACGGACACCACCGGCGCAGTAGACGGCGATGTGTGCCGTCTTGTCTGGGAGACGTCCTTCAATGGAGAATTCGAGCTGACCACGGGGTACGTGAATGGCGTTAGGAACGGCGCCCTGGTCGTACTCGTCCGGTTCGCGGACGTCGAGAATCGTGAAGTGATCGAGTTGCGCAGCCACGGCCGAGGCTTCGATTTCACGAATCTCGGACTTGGCGGCATTCAGTAAGTCGCGGGGGGTAGCCATAGTGAACTCCTTTAGGAGTTAAACCCTACCATTTTGGTCAGGAATAGACAACGGCATCTTTTAGTCTGCCTAGGTGGAGTTCTCCGATCTCGCCCGCAGCCGCCGTATGGTCCGTTCCTTTGATGGCACGGCCGTTCCTGGCGACCTGATGGTGGCGTGGTGCGAATTGGCACTGAGTGCTCCAACGGCCGGCAACAGTGCCGGCGTCCAATTCGTCGTCATCGAATCGACGAGAGTCGCCCACTACTTCGAGGTCGCTACTGACGAGACGTGGCGATCGAATGCACGACGCGCCGACGGACTTCTCCGCGCCGGAGGCGTGGTCCTCGCCCTATCGAATCCCGACCTCTATACCGAGCGCTACAGCGAAACTGACAAAGCCCAGAGCGGACTCGGCGATCAAGACGCCTGGCCCATCCCCTACTGGCACACCGACGCCGCCATGGCCACGATGCAGTTGCTCCTTGCAGCCGAAGATGACAGTTGGGCTACTTGTTTTTGGGGCAACTTTCGTCACGAAGCCGAGATCTTGTCGCTGGCCGGAGTCGCCGCACCGTGGCGCCTGTTCGGCAGCATCTTGATCGGACGTCCTGACGGCAACGACGTGCGCTCGCCATC
>WLKR01000172.1 GCA_009701115.1 Actinomycetota bacterium
CGATTTTCCTCATCGCCGCACTCGTCGGCGGAACGGCCGGTCACTTTGCCGGTGGAAATGGCAGCTCCGGTCTTACGATCAACACGTCCAACCAAGACCCAGGGGGAGCGCTGCTGCCCAGTGGCCTGACCATCCCTGCTCTGGTGCGGGCCGTATCGCCATCGGTTGTTTCGATAGATGTCCGAACCCCTATGGGCGAAGAGCAGGGCACGGGGATGATCCTGCAGTCCAACGGACTCGTACTCACCAACGCCCACGTCGTGAGCGGAGCACTCGCTGGTGGCACGATGACGGTAACCCGCACTGGCTCTACTTCTTCGCTGCCCGCAACCCTGGTGGGTCTCGATGCTGCCAACGACGTTGCGCTGATTCGGATTACCAACGCCTCGAAGTTGCCCGTCGTCACCTTCGGGGAGTCCAACTCGCTCGAAGTGGGTGACAGCGTGGTCGCCATTGGAAACGCCCTCGGATTAGCCGCGGGCACGCCGACAGTCACCCAGGGCATTGTGTCTGCACTTGGTCGAACCGTAACGGCAAGTAACGGAACTTCCAGCGAGACGCTCAGCAATCTCATTCAGACCGATGCCGCCATTAACCCTGGTAACTCTGGTGGTCCGCTACTCGATGCCAACGGCCACGTCATTGGAATGAATACCGCGGTCGCCGGCACGATGAGCGATGGTACTAACGCCCAAAACATTGGTTTTGCCATTCCATCGAGCAAAATCGAGTCGCTTCTGGCGTCGCTCATGAAGGGTGGCCCGATTACGAAGAAGCACGGCTACCTCGGGGTGCAGATCATGACCATGACCCCGGCCCTCAAAGAGCAGTACGGACTAGCGGTGAACTACGGCGCAGTGGTAACGACCGTCCTTGCGGGAACTGCGGCGGCCAATGCTGGAATCGAACAGGCCGACATCATCGTGCAGATTGACTCGACGAAAATCCGCACCGCAGAGGGTGTATCGAACTTTATGACTAAGCGCAAGGCTGGTCAGACAGTCACCGTCGTCGTATACCGAAAGAACTCCAAAATCACGTTGAAGGCCACGCTGGGCCTTTCGCCGAACTAGCCGACGGTAGCGATACCGCCATCAACCGGGAGAATTACGCCGGTGATGTAGGACGATGCACGCGAAGCCAGGAAAATTGCCGTGCCGGCAACGTCGTCGGGTCGACCAATGCGCTTCATCGGAGCACCGGCCGCGATCGAGTCACCAAAGGCGTCAAGGGTGGCCTTCATCATCTTCGATTCAAAAGGTCCCGGGGCAATCGCGTTCACGGTGATCGTTGGCGCCATGGACTTGGCCATGTGGCGTGTCAACTGGTGAACGGCAGCCTTTGAGGTGGAGTAGGCAAACGTGTCCATAATCGGCACGTGAATGCCGTCAATTGATCCGATGTTGATCACGCGAGCGGGGGAGTCAGCGGTACCGGCACGCTCCAGCATTGGACGCAGAAACTTGGTGAGGTGGAAAACGCCCTTCACGTTGAGCGCAAGGACGCGCTCAAAAGCGCTCTCGTCGGTTTCAGCCATTGGGGCACCCCAAGTGGCGCCGGCGTTGTTTACGAGGACGTCGAGGTGATTCTCGCGCTGTCCGAGTTCGTAAGCCAGACGCAGACACTCGGCTTCAGTCGAGAGGTCGGCCGGAATGGCGATGCAGGTTCCACCGTTAGCCGAGAGCTCTGCTGCCAGTGCCTCACAGACCTCAGCCTTACGAGACGAGATATAGACCTTGGCACCACCGTCGACGAAACCGCGAGCGATCATTTCGCCGATTCCACGGCTACCGCCAGTTACGAGCACTACCTTGCCAGAGACGTCAAAAAGGTTCATCATGGGTCAAAGTGTAGGTCTAGGCGCCGTAGGTCTTATGGTTCGGGTCGACCGGAATGGCAAAATTTGGCCGGAGTAGTTCGGGGTGCATGGCGAACCCCATCTGCATGGCTTCATCCGAGTCGTAGGCCTCAACGACCTCCGTCACAAAACCCGTAGTCACCGAACGTCCCCAAATCACTCGCCAGGAAATGGGGGTGGGCCTTTCGGTCATATGTGAAACGTACCGCGGAGTGGGGAAGTACGACTCACGCCGCTTTGGCGCCACAGGCTCGACAGAACCTGTGATTTGCTTGTCGAGGAGCACCGCACGATCGACAGTTGGGTGCACGGTGAGCCTCAGAACCGCACTGGGGACATAACAGCGAAAGTGACGGCATGCTCTGATTGCAGGCGAGGCAATCAATCTGCTTCGGCTTGCGCACCGCCGCAAGGAGTCGCCATCCACCCATGAGCAGGAATCCAACGATGAGAGCTGGAACCCACAGCACGGCCCCCACAATGAGAAGAAATACAGCCAACCCTCGTTCTTGGCCGCTGACTACGTGCGTCAGCGTCGAAACGACCGCATACGACGTCCAAGCGACCATGGCCAGGCCGACAACAAACGCGACGACCCTGACTGCTTGGCGAAACCTTTCCATAGGGGCAACCTATACGCATCGCCAGATCACGGCTGTGGCAGTGGGCCGAGAGTCATACTGGAGATCCCTGGGGTCGCCAACTGCGCCCCGCTTAGGTATTACGCCGATAATGTTCGTTATGGTAAGTTGTAGATTCATTGCCATTACGGGCATCCGCTACCTTTGACGCGATGCCTACCTTCAAACCGGCCCATACCCTCCTGGTACGGCTGCTCGCCGTCTTGGGAGGCGGGTTTCTCGGCGGAGCGCTTCGCTACATGATCTTGACCGACCTAACGTCCGCCTCCGCGGCGCGATATGGGGTCTACCCAGTGCCCTCCTTGGCCGACTCTTTCGATCTTCGACTCTTCGTAATCAATACAGTCGGTGTCTTCATTGCCACCTGGCTCCTCCTTGGACCGATGGGAAATTCAAGCCCAGACGCCCCTGGGCGGCTTTTCTGGACCACTGGGGTACTGGGAGGTCTCACGACCTACAGCAGCCTTATCGGCGAGCTGGGGGCTATTTGGGGTCTAAATCGGGGAGTAGCCGTCTTAATTGGCGGCCTTTCGGTGGGAGCGGCCTGCGGAGCGGGGTGGTTGGCCCACCAAATCCGCCAGCGCCTGGAGCGGGAAAATTGATGTTCACATTTTCTGCTTTCTGCGCACTCGGATGCCTCGTGCGTTATGCCGCCGAGGTATTTGCCGGTCGAGCCATCCGCGTCCAGCGACTCTGGGCGACCCTGGCGGTCAATGCTCTCGGCAGTATGACGGTGGGTCTCGCCAGCTCGCATCTCACCAACGACCACACGCTGATATTGGCCTTTTGCGGAGGTATGACGAGTTTCTCAGCTGCCATCGCGGCTCCGACGCACGCCTGGCGGGATGGATCACGGCGCACCGCCATTGTCGTGCTCGCCACTACCCCGCTGCTCTGTATTGCGGCCTACGCCCTCGGAGCAGCGCTCTAGAAAGTCATCGTAAGACGAG
>WLKR01000173.1 GCA_009701115.1 Actinomycetota bacterium
ATAGAGACAGTTTAGGAATCCCGACGGATTTACTACGAACAGGCTTAGCGGCGAGACTGCAGTTCGGCAATGACGGCCTTGCCGTTGGCCTGACCCTTCGTTGCCTTCATGACGAGACCAATGAAGAACTGGGCCAACTTGTCGTCCCCGTCCTTAAATCGCTGCCATTCATCGGGGTTGGCCACGATGAGTTCACCAACTGTCGCCGAGAGAGAGTCGGTCGATAGCTGTTCGAACCCCTTGGCCTTGGCCACGCTGACTGGATCGCCACCCTGGTCGAGTAGTTCGCTCAATACCGTCTTGGCCTGGGTGGCCGACAACTGTCCTGACTGCTCCATGGCTACGGTGGCGACGAAGTTCTCCACCGACAGATTCGCGAGCTTCTCGTTCGCAGCCGCCAATTCGTTGGCGGCGCGAGCCACTGCCAGCGCCACGTCACCGTGGGCCTGCGCCACGCCTTCGACGTAGGTGTCGAGGTTGAGGTCGACCACGGTGGTTACCCCATCTCGCTGGGCGTCAGTGGGGTTGGTCAAGAGTGCTTCGAGGTCCTGACGGCGTCGGGCCGGTAGCTTCGGAAGCCCGGCCAACACTCGGTCCTTCCACGCCTGATCGGGGGCGAGGTCTACGAGATCGGGTTCACGGAAGTAGCGATAGTCCTCAGCCTCTTCCTTCACGCGAAGCGTAGAAGTCTCGCCACGGTCTTCATCCCAGTGACGTGTCTCCTGGCGAATCGAACCGCCATCTTCGAGAACGTCAATCTGTCGCAGGGCTTCGTACTCGATGGCCCGAGTCAAACTCCGAAGCGAGTTGAGGTTCTTGATTTCACACCGCGTACCAAAGGGCGTATCGGGCTTGTGGACCGAGACGTTGGCGTCAACGCGTAGCGAGCCTTCTTCCATGCGACCGTCGGAGGCGCCAATGGCTACAAGAATCGAACGAAGTTCAGCAACGTAGTCACGAGCTTGCTGGGGGTTGCGAATGTCGGGTCCGGAAACAATCTCGACGAGTGGCACGCCGGATCGGTTGTAGTCCACGAGCGAGCGATCGGCTCCGTGAATTCGACCGGACGCCCCTAGGTGGGTCGTCTTGCCGGTGTCTTCTTCCATGTGGGCCCGCTCAATAGAAACGCGCGAACCGTCGGGGAGGTCGAGATAGCCCCGAGCGTTAATCGGGAGGTCGTACTGACTGACTTGATAGTCCTTAGGCATGTCCGGGTAGAAGTAGTTCTTCCGGTGGAACGTGGAGTCTTGAATCGTGCAGTTCAGGGCAAAGCCAATGGCCATGGCCAGCTCCACCGCGCGCTCATTGAGCACCGGCATCGATCCAGGCAGTCCGAGACAAATGGGGCAGACCTGCGAGTTCGGAGCGGATCCGAATTCATTGGCGCAGCCACAAAAGAGCTTGGTCTTGGTCTTGAGTTCGGTGTGGACTTCGAGCCCCACCACCATTTCCCATCCATTTGGCAACATCATGCTCGACCATCCGCAATTTCGAGAACACGGGCGGCGGCAAAGAGACGTGCTTCGCTTCGTCCGGGACCTAACAACTGGACACCAATTGGCAGGTTGGCCTCGCCGGTACCGAACGGTACGGAAATAGCCGCTTCGCCCGCCAGGTTGGTGGGAATCGTAAAGACGTCATTCAGGTACATCGCCATGGGATCGTTCGTCTTACTCCCGAACTCGAAGGCAACCGACGGCGTCGTGGCACCAATGATCATGTCGACTTGCTGGTAGGCCGTCGCGAAGGCCTCAATCATGCGTGTACGCACCTTGAGCGCTTGGCCGTAATAGGCATCGAAGTACCCCGCCGAAAGGGCGTAGGTGCCCAGCATGATGCGACGCTTCACTTCCGCACCAAAGCCGGCCGTCCGAGTCGCTTCCATCATGGCCGTGACGTCTTCACCATCAACGCGGTTTCCAAAACGAACACCGTCGAAGCGAGCCAAGTTGGAACTGGCTTCAGCCGGAGCAATGAGGTAGTAGGCCGACAGACCGAGGTGGAGTTCCGGTATCGAGAGCTCCACAATGGTCGCTCCGGCATCTTTCAGAGTCTCCACGGCCTTGTTAACCGCTCGGACCACGTCTTCATCGGCACCATCGACGAGTTCACGGACAAGGCCGATGCGCTTCCCGGCTACTCCGTCAGCGACGTGAGCGAGGAGCGAAGGGGTGGGCTCAGGGAGTGATGTCGAGTCGAGCGGGTCGTGACCGGCAATGGCCTCGAGCAATAGGGCGGCATCGGATACTGAGTGAGCGAACGGACCAATTTGATCGAGCGAACTGGCGAAGGCAATCAGGCCGTATCGAGAGACAAGGCCGTAGGTCGGCTTCACGCCAACGAGACCACAGAGGGCGGCCGGTTGACGGATAGATCCGCCGGTATCGCTGCCGAGGGAAATGGGCGTCATGTTCGATGCCACTGCAGCAGCCGAGCCACCGGAAGAACCGCCGGGGACGCGAGCGGGGTCCAGCGGATTGCGCGTTGGGCCAAACGCCGAGTTCTCCGTCGACGAACCCATGGCGAACTCGTCGAGGTTGGTCTTACCCATCGAGATGGCACCCTGAGCGACGAGCCGGTCGACCACCGTGGCGTTGTACGGGGGCTTCCATCCTTCAAGGATCTTGGAAGAACAGGTGGTCGGTATCCCCGTGGTGCAGAGGTTGTCCTTCAGGGCAATCGGCACGCCGGCGAGCAGACCAGGGTCTTCGCCGCGTCGCACTTGCTCATCCACGCGGGCGGCCGCTGCACGGGCGCCGTCTTCATCAACGTAGAGAAAGACATTGAGCTCTTCGTTGCGGGCCCGGATTGCCGTGAGTGACTCTTCAACGGCCACGAGTGCGGACTGCCCTCCACGAACGGCGGCAGCGATTTCGAGAGCGGAGTTCACGGTGCTTCTCCCACGATGCGTGGTACCGCGAAGCGCCCATCTTCCACGTCAGGTGCTTGCGCCAATACGGGAGCCGGATCCAGGCTCGCGCGAACCTCGTCGTTGCGAACGACATTGATCAACCCAAAGGGATGGGCCGTTGGCGCCACACCGTGCAGATCAAGAGAGCTCAAGTCTTGCGCGTGGACCAAGATTTTGCCCAGTTGTTCGGTGTAGCGAACAAGTTCATCTTCCGTGAGACGTAGACGGGCCAGCTTGGCCACGTGAGCAACATCATCTCGCGAGAGCGGTTCGGTCATGCCGAGAAAATTGAATCTAAGAAGCGAACGGTGTGGGCTTCGACGAGCGATGCATCGTTGTCCAATGTGGCTACGTGGTAGCTGTCTTCGAGCCAGATGTGCTCGACCGAGCCCGTAACAATCCGAGCAAGGTCTTCCGAGTTGTCACTGCTCACGACGTGATCTTCACGGGACGACAAAATAAGTGTCGGTGCACTGATGGTGTCGAGTCGCTC
>WLKR01000174.1 GCA_009701115.1 Actinomycetota bacterium
CATCACATCCACCGAGCCTGATCAACTCTTCAGCATTTTCTGGCTTTACAGAGCCGCCATAGAGAACTCGCGATATTTTCTTCAGTACCGGAGGTAGCGCGTCTCGTATCGCGTCGACCATCTCAGAAACGGCCTCGGATGTCGCTGTGGCCCCAGTGCCAATAGCCCAAATTGGTTCGTAGGCGATCACAATCTGCTCAAAAAATCGATCATTCACCCCTTCGAGGGCGGTCCTGAGCTGATCAGTTACAAAATCAGTAGCGCTGCCTGACTCGCGAACATCGTGACCTTCCCCGACGCACACAACGACCTTCAAGCCAATCTGCAGCGCCGACCGGACTGTGGTCGCAACAATTTCGTCAGTCATGCCAAACATCTCACGTCGTTCAGAATGCCCAACGATCACGCCTTGCACCCCGAGTCGTTTCAGCATGCCCGGTGAAATCTCGCCGGTGAATGCACCGCTCTCGGCAGGGTTCACGTGCTGTGCTGCGACGGTGATATTGAGCCGATCCGCCTCAATAACAGAACAGGCCGATCGCAGATCGACAAAGGGAGGGGCAATCACCACATCAGTGCGTTCAGGCGTGTGGGCACGCATTAGAACGCCGAGCTGCTGGACCAGATGAATTGCCTCGACGTGGTCCAGGTTCATCTTCCAGTTGCCAATTACGAGTGCCCTTTGATCGGTCATTATCTATTCTCCTCGTAACGCTCGAAGACCAGGTAAGTCTCCAAATTCCAACAGTTCGAGTGACGCACCACCACCGGTCGAAATGAACGACATCTGACTAGCCACGCCAAACTGTTCGACAGCAGCGGCGGAGTCTCCACCGCCAACCACCGATATTGCGTCAGAGCCAGCCAGCGCATCAGCCACCGCGCGAGTTCCCGCCGCTAAACGAGGATCTTCGAATACGCCCATTGGCCCATTCCATAAGACGGTTCCCGCTGAGCTCACTATCTCGGCGAACCGTCGTGACGTATCGGGACCTATGTCGAGCGCAATAAAGCCGTCTGGGATGTTTCCCGTGTAGTGGGTGGGCTTCTCACTGCCTCCGGAGCCAAATGGTGACCCCGTAGGTAGAGCCCAAACGTCATCGGGAATATGCACACGGCCCGAAGCGAGGAGTTCAGCCACCTCGTCGATTCTCGAATCATCCACGAGCGAATCACCAATGGTTCGACCCAGGGCTCGCCAGAAGGTGAAGGCCATCCCGCCACCCACGATGACCGCATCGGCCTTCTCTACAAGAACCTTGGTAATACCGAGTTTGTCAGCAACCTTTGCGCCGCCGACGATTGCCACGAAGGGTCGCCGGGGGTTCATGAGAAGCCCCGTTAACGTCTCAACCTCGTGGGCGAGATTAGGACCGGCGGCACTAGGAATCAACGTCGGTGGAACCATGATGGATGCGTGCGCTCGATGGGAAACACCAAACGCCTCATTCACGTAGCAGTCGTACGAGTCCGTTAGTTCAATACCAAACGAACGATCATTGCCCTCTTCGCCGGGACTAAAACGAAGATTTTCAAGCAAATGTACATCATCGATCAATGTATCCAGATGCTCTCTGACGGGCTCAACACTGTATTTTGCTACCGGCTCGCCCAACGGTCGGCCTAGATGAGTGCACGCCGATACTTCGGCTCCACGAGCCTGTAAGTCTCGAAACAACGGTAGCGCGCTCCTAATTCTGAAGTCGTCCGTAACAACAAATTTTCCGTTCCGTTCCGCCAAGGGAACGTTGAAGTCAACCCGTACCAGAACTCGTTTCCCGGCGATATCTCCGAGATCATCGATTGACGGAAGACGCATTGCTACTTTCGAGTCCCCACTATTACCGAGAGATCTACCAAGCGATTTGAGTAACCCCACTCATTGTCGTACCAGCCGAAGACCTTGACCAAACTCGTCTTATCGTCGATTGGTTGCACCATTGTCATATTCGCGTCGAAAGTGCAGGAGGCCGGATCGCCAACTATGTCGGAGGACACAATCGGATCCTCGGTGTAGACCAACACTCGGCCAAGATCACCCGAGGCCGCCTTTTTGTACGCTGCATTCACTTCGGCGACCGTGGTCGACCGAACAATGGCTGTGAAGTCTGTGATTGAGCCGTCTGGAATAGGCACTCGCAGCGATGTGCCATCCAATTTGCCCTTCATGGCCTGAAGAACCAGGCCCGTGGCGCGAGCTGCGCCCGTGGATGAAGGCACGATATTGATGGCAGCTCCACGCGCTCGGCGCAAATCGCTGTGAGGCAGGTCGAGGAGATTCTGATCGTTGGTGTAAGCGTGAACTGTCGTCATGAGACCAGTAACGATTCCAAAGGAATCGTCGAGAACCTTCACCATGGGTACGAAGCAGTTAGTCGTACAAGATGCGTTGGAAATCACATGGTGGATTGCGGGGTCGTAGTCACCATCATTGACACCTACTACGAATGTTGCGTCAACATCAGTAGCCGGGGCAGAAACAATTACCTTCCGTGCTCCTCCCACCAAGTGGGCAGCAGCTGAATCGCGGGTAGTGAAACGACCCGTGGATTCGATCACGACATCCACACCGGCGTCCGCCCATCTCAAGTTGCTCGGATCCCTTTCGGCGAACACTTGAATCTCGCGACCGTCCACCGTGATGCTTGTTTCGGTCCAGGTCACCTCTTGCTTAAGTCGACCCTGTGTTGAGTCGTACTTAAGCAGATGTCCGTTAGTAGCGGTTGAGGTCAAGTCGTTGATTGCGACCACCTCAATGTTCGGATTACCTAAAGTGGCGCGCAGAAACCCTCGACCAATTCGACCAAATCCGTTTATGCCTACCCGTACCGTCATGACGGCTCCTCTCCAAGACGTTCTAGTTTGCCATTAGTTGGGCAAGAACGCGTGCCAATTTCTCAGGATGGTGAACCTTATGATTTCCACCCGCCACATCGGCAGATATCACCCGAACATGGGGAATCTCCTCGACGGTAACACCCGAGTCATGCACAACAACGGTGTCAATTTGAACGCCATGGCCGGTCAGAGCGTCAAACTGTCGAGCCAGACCAAGACCTTCGGTCTCGGGGTCTTGCCCCATAAGGTTCGCAATCCATACACACTCGGCGGCGCTAGTCGCTATCGCTTCGGCTATTCCGGGAACCACGCAGGCGGCCAGCACAGAGGTGAAGAGTGACCCTGGACCAAGCAGGATGTAGTCAGCCTCCCTGATAGCACTCAGAGCCGATTCTGGGGCACGCACGTTCGTTGGTACGGTCCTGACTCGTTTTACGTCGTTTCGCAGACCGATTGCGACTTGGCCCGAAATAATGCCGGAATCAGTATCAGCCTCGAGCGCGACGCCACCTTGCGAGGCTGGAACAACAGCTCCGC
>WLKR01000175.1 GCA_009701115.1 Actinomycetota bacterium
CGTCAGCCACGCTTCAGGTCGGTGACGACTGCACCAGCAACACGAACAATGTCAGCAGGTGCAGCACCGAAGTTGTCATTCCACGTTCCCGCAGCAGCCCATACGTCGTCGTACTGCAACAAGTCGGGGTCCACGAACACACGCAGTTGGGTTGTATGGCCAAATGGGGGCACCGCTCCCATTGAGCACCAGGAGGCGCGCTCCCGTTCCAATTACTTCGTCATAGATCGAGAGTTCGTCGCGGTCAATCGTGGCCATCACTTCAACCTAGTGAATACCCCGACCGTCGGCTTCCTTCGCTAGCGTTGGCGCGTGGACCTCATTCTTGCTCTCGACGCCGGTACGACTGGCGTGCGCACCGTGGCCTTTGACGCCTCGGCCGCCGTAGTGGATTCGGCCTACCGGGAACTGACTCAATACTTTCCCCGGCCCGGAGAAGTTGAACATGACGCCAACGAAATAGCGACACTCGCGCTCGCCACGCTGCGCGACGTAGCCGCACGAAGCCAAATGCAAGGCCACCGCATTATCGCCGTGGGCATCACGAACCAACGAGAGACCACTGTGGCCTTTGATCGCGCCACGGGGGCAATTCACCACCACGCCATTGTCTGGCAGGACCGGCGCACCGCACCACTCTGCGAGGAACTTACGACTCGTGGTGCACTCCCCCGAGTTCGGGCCGTCACGGGATTGGTATTGGACTCGTATTTCTCAGGTACCAAGATGCGCTGGCTCATGGATCACGGTGCCATCGAAGGTTTCGCCCAACCGGCTCTCTCGACGATTGACGCCTACTTACTGTGGACCTTGACGGGTGGACCACAAGGCGGCGTCTTTGCCACCGAGCCTTCGAACGCTTCACGCACCATGCTGATGGACCTCGAGACATTGGCCTGGTCGAGCGAGATGAGTGAGCTCCTGGGAGTACCCCTGGAGTATCTCCCCACCATCGAACCTTCGGCCCATCACTTCGGCACCATTGATGCCACCGTTATTCCCGAACTGGCCGACGTCCCGATCACGGCGATGCTTGGTGACCAGCAGGCCGCCCTTTTTGGACAGGCCTGCTTTAGTCCCGGCATGGTCAAGGCCACCTACGGCACCGGTGCATTCATCTTGGCCAACGCCGGGCACTCGGTGCCACCGCTTCGTGAGGGCCTCGTCACGACGGTCGCTTGGGACGCCGGACGTCACGACATTCCTGCTTACGCCTACGAAGGTTCGGCCTTCGTAGCTGGGGCCGCGATCCAGTGGCTCCGTGATGAGTTGCAGATCATCTCCTCGGCCCCCGAGGTCGGACCACTCGCCGAATCGGTGAGTGACAGTGGCGGCGTTATCTTCGTCCCGGCCTTCACCGGCCTCGGATCACCCTTTTGGCGCAGCGAGGCGCGGGGAGTTCTCATGGGGCTCTCCACCAGTACGACGAAGGCCCACATTGCGAGAGCCGTTGTCGAAGCGCTGGCTTTTCAAGTTCGCGCTATGACGGAGGCCTTCGCCGAAGGTGGCGTTG
Source organism: Actinomycetota bacterium (assembly GCA_009701115.1). Next base: position 1,514 of record WLKR01000175.1, read on the forward strand.
CTCTCCAAGAACTTCGTGCCGACGGTGGTGCGGCCGCGATGGATCTCCTACTCCAACTCCAGGCGACTAACTCGCGACTGACGGTTCGTCGCTCGCGCTCACTGGAGGCCACCGCTCAAGGCGCAGCCCTCATGGCTGGCCTCGAAGTTGGCCTCTGGCCTTCGCTCGAGTCGCTCGCTGCGCTCTGGGGCTCAACGTTCACGGCCGAACCAGAGGATTCCACTTTCGCCGATGTTGGTTATGCCGCTTGGCTGGATGCCACCACGCGGGCGTAGGGGTCTGCTTGCTTTAGTAAGTTCTCCCTAACGCCAAGGGGGAACTATGACGACCTATCAAGCAACCACTATCACCACCGGACTGGGCTTCGGTGAAGCACCACGCTGGCACGACGGAAGACTCTGGTTCTCCGACTTCTATCGCCACGGCATCTTCTCTATTGCCGCCGATGGCAGTGATGAGCGTTTCGAGCACTCGGTTCCGACCCAGCCCTCTGGTCTCGACTGGACGGCCGACGGGACGCTCTACTTCGTCTCCATGCTGGACCACACCATTCGCACTGTTCGCGGCGGCGTCGAAGAGACGATCTTGGACTTCTCCGAACACTGCGGCTTTTGGGCTAACGACATGACGATGAACTCTGCCGGGATTGGCTACGTCGGAAACTTCGGTTTTGACCTCGACACGTTGCTCCACGAAAAGGGTGTCGAGGGTCTTTTGGGCGATCCGCCACCTACGACCAACATTGTGGTCTTTAACGCGGCCGGTGACGTCCTGCAGGTGGTTCCCGACTTGGCTTTCCCGAACGGCACGGTCATAACCCCTGACGGTAAAACCCTGATTGTTGGTGAAACCATGACCTTCCGCTTGACGGCCTTTGACATCAACGCTGACGGCACGTTGAGCAACCGTCGCGTTTGGGCCCAACTGGACTTCGTGGCGACCGACGGCATGTGCCTCGACGCCGAAGGTCAGATCTGGCTCGCCAACGCCATGCCCGGCGTCAACACCTGTCTGCGGGTGAAGGAGGGTGGCGAAATTACTGACACCGTCCAGACTTCCCAGACTTCGTACGCCTGCATGCTCGGTGGCGATGACGGCACCACGCTCTATATTCACACCGCGCCTAGCTCGGATCGTTTCGAGATTGCCGACAAGACTGACGGCAAGATTGAGTCCGTGACCGTAGCTGTGCCTCGCGCGGGTCGGCCGTGAGTCGCGACTCGTCTCTCACGAATGACGAACTACTCCAAGTAGCGACCGAGGCCTACCTCTACCTCTACCCCATGGTGCTCATGGAGAACACGCGGCGCAACGCGACCAACGTGCCCCGCGACACGAAGCCGGGACGGGCCCCCATGGGAGTCATCAACCACGTTCGCGAATACCCCGAGCTGGACTTCAAAGCCGTCGTGCGACCCAACTTCGACACTCTTTACAGCTCCGCGTGGATGGACGTATCGAAAGAGCCGTGGCTCTTTCACATTCCAGCCATGCCGGGACGCTTTTTCATGCTTCCCCTCTACGACATGTGGACCGACGTCTTTGCCTCCCCCGGTACTCGCACACACGGTGAATCGGCTCTGACGATTGCCCTCTGCGAACCGCAGTGGCGCGGGACTCTGCCGGCCGGCGTGCAACGAATTGACGTTCCCACTTCAACGGTGTGGACTATCGGACGTACCGAGACTCGTGGCCCGGCCGACTACGAAGCCGTTCGTGCCCTGCAAGATGAGATGTGGCTTCGACCCCTCTCGTCGTGGCAGAGCGACGACTTTGTGATTGACGACGCCGTCAAGCCCGAGTGGAAAGTCAAAATGCCACCCATGGTGCAGACCGACACCA
>WLKR01000176.1 GCA_009701115.1 Actinomycetota bacterium
GCTCCGGGCCTTTGCAACGAACTGCTCGCCCAGTTCGTTGCACCAGGCCAGGTAGCTCAGTTGGTACGAGCGTCCGACTGAAACTCGGAAGGTCGACGGTTCGACCCCGTCCCTGGCCACCACTTTTCCCGAACCAGAACTGCTGTCTTTCCGCCGAATCGAGTCCCACTCAACGGGTCATGTCACTGATTCTCCAGCCCCCATTACGCACACCCGGTGCTACCTGACTGGGTCAAGACCGAGGTAACCGGCCGCTGCATCCGCTGGCACCCCGTATTCCGTTGCCGGGAGGGTTCCAATTTTTTTCGCCGCGCCTGCCAATTCGCTAACGAACCGAGGCGGCCTTGGCCAAGGCGCGGGCCTCGGCGTCGGGCGTGGTGGGGAGAGGCTCCGCCAACGTCACGTATAGGAACTGCGTGGGCACGCCGGTTGGCGTGATCTTCCCGCTCTTGGCGTCGTACGCGAATGAGAAGTCGTTGTCGTTGATGAATGCCAGAGTGTTCGAGTTCTCCACGGCCATACCCTCGACCTTCTTCGGCATCTCCGGGACCGACGAACTCTGGAATATGACCGACTTGAACGGCATCAGCGCCACGATGTTCGAATCCGTCGGCTTGAGGCTCTCCATGGACGGCGTGGTGGTCAGGCTGTCGTAGGACGTTCCAAGGATCGACTGACCCGGGCTCAGGGTCACCTGGGCTACGAGGAAGGCGTTGTCGGTCCGCTCCTGGACGAGCATGCGGCTGTCGTCGAGCGCCACCATGGCGGAGAGCTTCAGCTCAGTAGTCTTCGTCGTGCTGGGATCAACAGTGGCGGGCGCCTCGAATCGGTAGACCCACTCGCCGTCGATGGTGCCCTTCGCAAGGTCCATGCGTAGGATGCGCGTCTGCAAAGAGGCGTCGCCCGTCTTCTTGTCCGGGTTGAGCAGCGGGCTCTGCAGCCCAATGAACAGGTACTTCTCGCTGGGCGAGAGAGCCACACCCTCGAAGCCTCGGTTCGCCTTGCGAGTCAGCAAGATGCCAGGCAGCGTCGCTGAGATGGGATAGGCGGCACCGGTGCCCTTCCAGCCCTCTGGGACGATCCTCTTCTTCACCACACCGTCGGGGCCCACCTGGACGATAGACGGCGCGTACTCATCGACGAGCCAGAAGTCGCCGTTCTTGGTGCGCACCACGCCCTCGGTGTCGAGGCCGTTCACGTTGTAGGCGATGGCCACGCCCGCCTCGTTCGTCGGGACCGAGTCATACCCGACAACGTTCGGCAGGCCGGTGGCACCGACGCCCTTGGCGGACTGCACGGCGATCTTCTGGGTGATCTGCGCCGTCGAACCGCTGACCTTGATCTTCATGATTAGGGGCGTGAACGTCGGCACTGGGAAACCGGTCCCCGCGGAGCCGTCCTTCAGCACGGTGTCGTTGTTCGGGCCGCGATCGGTCACCACCCAGTACTCGCCGGGCAGCCCGGGCGCGCGGTAGAGGTCCGAGCCGTAGCCACCGAGCAGGATGCCGAAATCGTTGCCGACCGACCCCGGAAGCGCCGAGTTCGACGCTGCGGCAAGGCCCTCGGAGGGGAACACGTAGACGCTCACCCCGGAGGTAACCGCCATCGCGGGCACGGCGGCGGCGGCCAGGGCCGCGACGGTGAGTCCTACTATCCCGATACGAACACTCATGGATCATCCTTTGCTCAGAGGTTGAATTGTCTAGCGAATCGGAAGCGCACGAACACCGTGTGTTGACCGGGAGGCGAGCGGGTGATCGTCGGATGAATAGTCGGCGGCAGAGCGGACAGACGCCGGGAAGTTCTGGGCATGGATGTCGGTGACAGTGAGGACGAGGAGTTTTGGACCCCGTTCTGTCGCGGCCTCAAAGCTCGCGGGCTGGGCGGCGTGCAGCTGGTCATCTCTGATGCCCACTACGGGCTCAAGCACGCAATCGCAGCGGCCCTAGCCAACCCGCCTAGCCAGGCATCCCTAGCATTTATGTGCAAGGCTGCTCTCATGGCTACAACGGTGACGGAAATCCTGAACAACGCATCCCGCAATTGTGGTCCGGGCGAGATCCTCTGGTCCATCCGAAGTTCATCAGGTGGATCCGACATCTCCTACGGGGATACCGACAGACCTTTCTTCATTGCCAGCGCAACCAAGCTTTACGTCACGGCGATCTTGGCGCAGCTTCGCAATGAGGGCGTACTAAGTTGGGAATCACCGATCGCCCAACTCCTTCCTGAACTTTCGATCAGTGGGCTCGTAGGCGATGCGACCGTGCGCGAGGTTATGGCCCACACGTCGGGGTTGGGCGACTACTTTGAGGCCAAGCGTGATGACGGCCTGCCCACCTTTGATCGAATCGTTTCTGGTGATTTCGGCTGGGATGTGAATGACGTCGTCACCTGGACGCACCATGTGCCACCCGGAGTTCGAGGGAAGTCCCTGTACTCGGATACGGGTTATCAATTGCTCGGAGCACTCATCGAACGGCTTGACCGACGTTCATTCGAGCAGTCCGTACGCACTCGCATCGTCGAGCCCCTGAGTATGGGCAATACGTACGTCTTCTCTCGTAACACGATGGAACGCTTTGACTCCATCGCCCCCTTCTTCAATGGAGATGCCCAGCTTCGTATCCCGTTGGCCATGGCTTCGGTTCAGGCCGACGGTGGCATCGTAAGCACACTGAACGATGGGCATACGTTCATAGATGCTTTCTTTGCGGGTCGACTCTTCCCGGCTCCGTTGATGACTGAGATCGCCATGGACTGGCACCGAATTTTCCGACCACTCGAATATGGCACCGGGATCATGCGGTTCAAACTCCCCCGAGTCTTCACGGGATTCAGGAGCGTTCCGGCTTTCATCGGCCATTCAGGCGCCACCGGGACCGTGATGTATCGGTGCCCGGAACGCCAGCTCACCGTTGTCGGGACGATCAATCAGGTTCGAAAGAGGAGCATGCCTTACCGATTGATGGTGCGCACGGCCCTGGCACATTCGGGCTAGGTGCTTGGCCAACGAGGTGGTTGGTGTGATGCTCGATATTGCTCTGGTGCGTGCAGGACGATGGCGTACCGTGGCCGATTGATACTGAGGACCAAATCTATGTGCACGGAATGTGCACAGACTCTGCAGCACCAGAGCCAACTACGAGGGACTCACAAGACACCAACACTGACTGTGCATGACCGTAAAGACCTATTTGTAGGGTGCGCACCCATCTGAAACTCGGAAGGTCGACGGTTCGACCCCGTCCCTGGCCACCACTGGATCCCACCATGCAGGCCAGAAATGGACTACTCGCTTCATGCCACTGACATGGGAGCAAGTTGTAATCGATGCGCACGAC
>WLKR01000177.1 GCA_009701115.1 Actinomycetota bacterium
TCGATGGAGGGATAGTGGGCGCGGTTGGAGAGTCCGACGAAGAGGAGGGCCACCACGCCGATGGCAACTAACGCCTTGGTGGCCTGCGGAGCAACGCGCTGTAGCCGCGGTTGGAGTTGTGTAAACAACGCGGCCATGAGAAGTAGTAGCGCGGGGTAGATCACTTCATCGGTACGACCGCCACCAAAGGGGCTCCGCCGCACCAGCGCCAAGGCGGCCGAGAAGGCGAGCGCTAGGGCCGCAATAACGAGTGGCTCAGGTGTGTTGAGCGGTCGTCGCAGGTAGCGCCATAGCGTCCCGGCGACGAGCGTTACCAAGAAGAGGGCCACGAGCGCCGAGATGGAGAGGCCGAGCAGGGTGATGTGGTGATCGGGGTCGGGTTTGTGGCCCGTCGGAAGATCCAGCATCCAGTGGAAGAACTGCGATCCCATGGTCTGGAGTGAGAAGGCCAGTTTGTGAAAGCTGCGGGTGTCGAGGAGATAGCCCCGGTTGCGCCACCCCACGTAGAGGCCGTTTGAGAGTTGTGAGAGCCAAACAATCCACTCAAAGACGAAGCCGGCACCAACAATGGCCAGCAGAGCTCCGGCCTGCAAACGACGGGCCTTCTCGCGCCAAGCGAGCAGTACGGCGACCCCGAGGACGGGGGCCACAATGACAATCGAACTCGCCGAGGTTAGGAGCGAGGTCACGCTGACGAGCGCCAACGTCAAGGCCCCGCGAAGTGATGGCGTACGGCGCCACTTCTCGGCCAGCCAGAGAATGAGGCAGGCGAAAATGATGTCGAGGTTGTACTGCTTGAGTCGGGTGGAGTAATCGATGACGATTGGGCTGGCCGCGATGACGAGGGCAGCCAACAGGCTCAGCGTCTCGGTTGATCCGAAGAATTTCAAGAGTCGGTAGACGGCCACGATGGCGATGAGTCCGGTGACCAAGGCGGGAATCTGAGCCCACCAGGTGGCATCGGACCCCCACAAGATCCACTGGCGCATGAAGATGCTGAAGAGGGGAGTGGTATTCACCATGTGGATGGCTTCGCCCAGTGGAACCTTGGTCGGCACCGCGACCCAGGCATCATCAAACCAGAGCTGATGACTGGAGAATCCACTGAGGCGAGTCCAGAGGCCAAAGAGCAGAATCAGTGAGAGTGCCCAACTGGTCCGCAAGTGCTTGACGCTTTGTGGCATGTCGAAACCCTAGTTGACCTTCTTAAAGTCCGGAGTTCCCCGCTGGACGAGCGTAAGTGTTGAGAAAATCGTGAATCTGCGCTGATGCACCTTGTCGGAGTTGGTGCTCGGTAACTCTTTACTTTTTGACTCAAATTCTCCATACCGGGGATTTAAGTAAAAAAGTAAAGATATACTCGAAATTACGTTTGACGAAGGAACCACATGAACACGCCCAGTTCAATCCCCGCCACCATCTTCGTGATTCTGGCCTCGAAGGAAACGGTGAGTTCTTCAGAATTGGCAACTGCCGCGGGTGTGACACGCCAGGCTGCCCACTACCACCTTCGCCGGCTGAGTGACGAAGGTGTCCTCGTACCGGAGGGATCGAGGAGATCGAGTCGGTATCGACTGCGGGCTGATCGTGTGGCCAGCTACCCCCTCCACGGGCAAATGGAACATGAGGTTTGGGCCGCCGAGAAAAAAGCCCTTGGCGTGTTATATCCCGATCTACTCAGTGGTCCCATCTTGGGTGTTCTCAATTTCACATTCACTGAAATGGTTAACAATGCAATCGATCACTCATTGGGGACTTCACTTTCCATCCGATGGATCCTCACAAAATCGACTGTCACTTTTGAAGTCGAAGACAATGGCGTCGGAGCCTTCGAGGCGCTGCGAGAGTCCAGGGGCTTCACGAGTAATTTTCAATCGATTGGCGAGCTCTCCAAGGGCAAGCAAACATCTGCCCCCGATCGCCATAGCGGCCTTGGAATCTTTTTGACTTCGAAGATGACCTCGCTCTTCACGCTCATAGCTAATGAGTATTCGTGGAAAGTCGACGCGGAGACCGATGACTATGCGGTAGGAGCCCTCCCGCACTACAAGCAGGGCACCCTGGTCCGTTGTGTGTTTCCTCGCGATGTGACCGTCACGTTGCAAGATGTCATGCGACAAGTCTCTGATCCAGTGACCCATCGCCTCAATCGCACCTCTCTCAAAGTCGAACTCTTTTCGGAGGGCATGTTTATTTCTCGGACGGAGGCCAAGTTGCTAAGTGCGCGCCTCGAGGGCTTCGAAAAAGTTGAACTCGACTTCACAAACGTCGATGAAATTGGCCAGGGATTTGCTGATGAACTCTTTCGCGTTTGGAAGCGTGACCATGGGGAGATTGAGCTCATCCCAATCAATCTCAATCACGCCGTGCAGGCGATGATTGCTGCCGTTGAGGCGGAGTAGCGCAAAAGCCACCTCGCCTTCGGGTGCACCAAATCTGAGTAATCTCAAATTCACGAGTCGGGGGGTCGCCATGAGCGAAGCGAAGCTGGAAGCACTACTGAATGAACGCCGGACCTTTCCGCCGTCCGCCGAATTCGTGGCCACGGCCAACGCTCACGAGGATCTCTACACCACCGCTAACGCCGATCCAATTGCCTGGTGGGGCGAGCAGGCTAAACGTCTGACCTGGGACCAAGAGCCCACGACGACTCTGGAGTGGAACCCACCATTCGCCCAGTGGTTCTCGGACGGAACTCTCAACGCCAGCGTTAACTGCGTCGATCGCCACGTGGCCAACGGGCTCGGTGATCGGGTGGCTTTTCACTGGGTCGGTGAGCCCGAAGAGGACTACCTCGCCATTACCTACGCCGACTTGCTCGTTCGTGTCTCCCAAGCGGCCAACGCTCTGACGTCGCTCGGCGTGAAGGCCGGCGACCGTGTCGCGATCTATATGCCGATGATCCCCGAAGCAGTGGTGGCCATGTTGGCCTGCGCTCGTCTCGGGGCCGCCCACTCGGTCGTCTTTGGTGGCTTCGCCTCTGAAGCACTCTCGGATCGCATTCTTGATGCCGACTGTCGTTTCGTTATTACGGCCGACGGTGGTTATCGCCGCGGTGCCCCTGCCGCCCTCAAGCTCCTGGTCGATGAGGCCGTTGACCGTTGCCCCAACGTGCAGGCCGTTCTGGTCGTACGTCGCACGGGCCAAGACGTGGCGTGGCGAGAGGGTCGTGACCACTGGTGGCACGACGTCGTCGAGAGCGCGAGCACGTCGCACACCCCCGAGAGCTTCCCGGCCGAACAGCCGCTCTATTTGATGTACACCTCGGGGACAACGGCCCGCCCCAAGGGCATCCTGCACACCACGGGTGGTTATCTCACACAGGCCGCCACGACGTACAA
>WLKR01000178.1 GCA_009701115.1 Actinomycetota bacterium
CTCATCGGGCGTGGGATTGAGATAGCCCAACCAGGCCATGCTGCCTGGTTGTTGCATTGCTTCGCGCGTTTGAGTCAGATTGGTCGGTTCAGCTACGACGACACCGTCGAGATAGATCCGATTATTGACGAGGCTCATTGAAACGAATCTAACCCCGGGGGCGTCGAAGAGAGGAGAGGTAGCTGGAATCGAACCAACGACCGCTAAATCGGTATGGCGGAGTCGCGTCCAGAGTCTCCGTGACGACAGTGGGCGTCAACAGGGCCTGAGCAATCGCAGTAATCGCGGCCACCTCTTCGGGGCAGGCTTTTGGGCGGGGCCTAAGACCGAAGGTCACAGCGGAACGTTTCCGTGCTTACGCTTCGGCAGATCCTCACGCTTCGAACGCAGTACGTCGATGGCACGAACAATTACGCGGCGGGTCTCAGCGGGATCGATGACGTCGTCCACGAAACCACGCTCAGCAGCCAGGTAGGGGTTGACGTAACGCTCGGTGTATTCGTCAATCAACTCGGCCCGGCGAGCGTCGGTGTCATCGGCCGCTTGGAGGTCACGACGGTACACAATCTCCACGGCACCACTGGCGCCCATGACGGCCAGTTCGGCGGAGGGCCAGGCGAAGGCCAAGTCGGCTCCGATGGACTTGGAGTTCATAACGACGTACGCGCCGCCGTAGGCCTTGCGGGTGATGATCTGCACGCGGGGCACGGTGGCCTCGCAGAAGGCGTAGAGCAACTTCGCGCCGTGGCGAATAATGCCGCCGTACTCCTGCTCGGTGCCGGGCATGAAGCCTGGTACGTCCACGAAGGTAACGAGTGGGATGTTGAAGGCGTCACAAGTACGAACGAAGCGAGCTGCCTTCTCGGAAGAGTCAATGTCTAAGACTCCGGCCAAGACGGCGGGCTGGTTGCCGACGATACCGATGACGTGGCCATCGATGCGAGCGAAGCCGCACGTAATCTGCTGCGCCCAGTGCGCGTGCACTTCGATGTAGTCACCATCGTCGACGACCGAAGCGATGACCTTCTTCATGTCGTAGGGCTGGTTACTCGACTCGGGAAGAATCGTACGAAGGTCCTCGCAGAGACGCTGCGGGTCATCAGTGATTGGACCGCGAGGGGCCTCTTCCTGATTGTTGGTAGGCAGAAAACTCAGGAGGTAACGAACTTCGTCGAGACAGGACTTCTCGTCGGGCAACACGAAGTGCGTGACACCCGACTTACGGGCGTGGCTCATGGCACCACCAAGTTGTTCCAACGTGACATCTTCACCAGTCACCGTCTTGACCACGTCGGGACCAGTGATGAACATGTGGCTCGTCTCGTTCACCATGAAGATGAAGTCGGTCATGGCTGGCGAGTAGACCGCACCACCGGCACAGGGCCCCATGATGACGGAAATCTGCGGGATGACACCCGAGCTCTTGACGTTGCGGGCAAAGATGCCGCCGTAGCTGTGAAGCGAGACCACACCTTCTTGAATACGGGCACCAGCACCGTCGTTCAACCCAATCATCGGGAGGCCGAGCGAGAGGGAGAGGTCCATGATTTTGTGGATCTTCTCGGCAAAGACTTCTCCGAGTGCGCCACCAAAGACGGTGAAGTCTTGCGAGAAGACGCAGACCTTGCGGCCATCAATAGTGCCGAAGCCCGTGATTACACCGTCGGTGAAGGGTCGATTGTCTTCGAGGCCCATGCCGTGTGCGCGGTGGCGCGACAGCATGTCGAGTTCTTGGAAGGAACCGTCGTCGAGCAAGTATTCAAGACGCTCACGGGCTGTCATCTTGCCCTTGGCGTGATGGCGCTCAATGGCCGCCTCACCGCCGGCATTGCGAGCTTGCGCCCGACGCTGTTCTAAGTCTGCGAGTCGTTCCGCCATCGAATGTTCCATGGCGTTCAGGCTACCGAAATCAACGGGCGCCTCGTGTCGAGGCCCTAGTGGTGCCCACCGTTGTCTTGGACCAACTCAATCAGCGTGCCGAAAGAGGTCTTAGGGTGCACAAAGGCGACCGTGGTCCCCCGAGAACCGGGACGGGGCTTCTCGTCTATGACCCGACCACCGGCGGCCTTAACGGCCTCCAGCGCAACGGCACAGTCAGCAACGCGATAGCCAATGTGGTGAAGACCCTCACCCTTCGTGGCCAGATACTTCGCCACCGGTGAGGTTTCCGAAACTGGGGTGAGCAATTGGATGTAGGAGTCGGCCACCTTCAAGAGGGCTTCAGCCACACCGTCCGACTCGACTACTTCGCGGTGCTCCACCGTGGCGCCGAAAACCTCTTCGTACCAGGCAATGGCCGCGTCAAGGTCCTTGACCGCGATGGCCACGTGATCAATTTCAGTAAGCAGATTCTCCATGATGACTCCTTAGGCGTGACGACGGAAGATGGAAAGGCGGTCCTCGCCAATTTGGGCGCGGAGTTCGGGGTTGGTAATACCGAGACCTTCGGACTCGGCGAGGCAGAGGACACCGATCTTGCCTTCGTGCAAGTTGTGGTGCACCTGGTAGGCCGCTTCACCGACCTGGTCGAGGTTGAAGACCGCCGAGAGAGGTGGCACAACCTTGCCGTCGTAGATGGCCTTATTGGCATCCCATGCTTCGCGGTAGTTCGCAAAGTGTGAACCCTTAATCGTCTTGAGTTTCATCCAGAGGTGGCGGTTGTCGTACTCAATCATGTAACCCGATGTTGCGGCACAGGTAACGATGGTGCCACCACGCTTGGTAACAAAAACACTGGCGCCCATGGTTGAACGGCCGGGGTGCTCGAACACAATGTCGGGGTCTTCACCAACGAGGTTGCGGATGTCCTTACCGAGGCGACGCCACTCGGACTCGTCTTGGGTGTGCTCGTCCTTCCAGAACTTGTAGCCGGCTTCCTTGCGGTTGATCACGTACTCGCAACCGAGCTCGCGCAGCATGTCGGCCTTGTCGGCGGACGAGACGACACCGATGGGCGTGCCACCAGAGTTCAAGACGTGCTGCACGGCGAACGAACCGATGCCACCGGATGCGCCCCAGATCAAGACCTTCTGACCCTGAGTAACCGGCGCACCGTTGCGTGAGACGAGCATGCGGTAGCTCGTGGAGTTACAAAGCGCGTTGACCGCGGCCTCTTCCCAGCTCAGGTGGGTGGGCTTAGGCATCAACTGATTGGCCTTAACGACCGAAATGTCAGCGAGTCCACCGAAGTTCGTTTCAAAGCCCCAGATGCGCTGGTTGGAACCCATCATTGAGTCGTCGTGGCTCGAGGGGTCTTGGTCGTCGACGTAGTTGCAGTGCACCGTGATCTCATCGCCGATTTTCCAGTTGCGCACGGCCGAGCCCACGCGGACCAC
>WLKR01000179.1 GCA_009701115.1 Actinomycetota bacterium
CCGGCCGCCTCAACGTCAGCGGCCGTCTCGGCATCGACTTCATCAATCACCAAGGTGGCGGCGTAGGGGGCGTAGTATCGGGCGATACCGGCGTTGCTCGATTCGTACCCCAACTCGTTCATCAAGCGATCGGCCGGACCCTTCAACGCCGCGCCACCAATCAGTGGTGTCACCGCGATGACGTCGTTACGACGGGCCCGCAGGGCGTCGGCGATGGCCGGCATCTCGACAATCGGTTGAATCGAAAGAATCGGATTCGAAGGGGCGATGATGATGCGCGAGGCCGACGCAATGGCTTCGAGTACGCCGGGGGCCGGTGTGGCGGTGGCACCGCCGACGTAGCGAACGGCAGACGTCGTCACCCCGTGGTGGTGCTTGACGAAGTACTCCTGGAAGGAGAGGTCGCCGACTTCAGTGTCGAGCCGGGTGGCAATCACGTCGTTTGAGGCCGGGAGCATGCGCAAGGTCAGTCCGCGCTTTTCGGCCAGTTCGGCCGTGACTTCGAGCTTGGTCGCACCCTCGTGCATTCGCTGGGTCCGGTAGAGGTGGGTGGCGAGGTCTTGATCGCCGAGGGAGAACCAGGACTCCCCGCCGAGCTCACCGAGCCGGCCCATGGCGCGCCACGTTTCGTCTTTGAGACCCCAGCCCCGTTCGTCGTCGTTCAGACCGCCCAGGGTGTAGGTGATGGTGTCGATGTCGGGACAGATGGTCAGTCCGTGTAGTTCAAGGTCGTCGCCGACGTTGACGATGGCCACGATCTCGCGCTCATCAATTTGGGTGCGCAGGGCGCGTAGGAGGCGAGCGGCACCCACTCCACCACACAGGACAGTTATCACGCCCCTGACCTTAGAGGCGGGGTAGGTAGTATTCCAAAGTATGACGACGACATCACTGTTGGCTGGCTGGCCCTCGGGTTCGGCAGTTTCACTCCTCGCGCTGCGAGACGGAGCCCTGGAGACGGTGGCTACTGAAGGCGACCGTGAGCGAATCTACGACTGGGCCTCACTCTCCAAGCTGGTGGTGGCCGTGGCCGTTGGAGTCGAACACGACTGGCAGTATCTCAAGCTCGACGCACCCATCGGTCCCTCGAACTCCACGGTGGCCGATCTGCTCTCGCACGCCTCGGGGGTCGGTATCGACGCCACCGCGCCGACGCAGCCAGCGGGGCAGCGTCGCATCTATTCGACCTACGGCTACGACCTCTTGGTCTCGCGCGTGGTGAAGGATCGTCCGGCCCTGGAGTGGCTCAAGGATCGCTTCCTTTCACCACTGGGTATGAACGACGTCACTGATGATGGTTCGGTGACGGCCGGACTGCGCGGTTCGCTGGCCTCGGCCGAAGCATTGGCCACCACGTGGCTCCGAGGTGATCTCCTCAGCCCCGACACCTTTGCTCGCATGCGCACCACTCATCTCCCCGAACTGAACGGCGTCGTGCCGGGCTTCGGCTCCTTCTCACCCTGTCCGTGGGCCCTCGGTCCCGAAGTCAAGGGCACCAAAGATCACTGGATGGGTTCGCAGTGGCCGGCCACCAGTTACGGACACTTCGGTAAGAGTGGTTCGCTCCTCCTGGTCGACCCCGTGGCCCAGGTGGCGGTCGTGGCCTTGAGCAGTGAGCCCTTCGGTCAGTGGGCCGTTGATCTATGGCCCGCGTGGACGAACGAGATACACCGTCAATTGGTGCCACGTTGAGTCAACCGACTCTGCGCGTTGGTCTCGACCTCGCCGGATCTCTAGAACCCCTCGGCGACACGATGATGAATCTCGTCGGTGCCTTGGAAGAACGCACCATTGACCTCGTCACCTTCGCCACCCGCAAGATGGACGAACCGGTCGAGGGCGTGGTGCGAACCTTTCCCAGTGTGCTGCGACCGCTGTGGCGCCGCGGTCGCGGTCCGGCCATCGATCGCTTCTTGCCCCCACTCGATGTGCTGCACGTCGCCGGGACGTTGGTCCCACCGACCAAACGCACACCGCTGTTGGTTTCGGTCGACGACCTTCGACCTCTTCGTGACGAGTCGGCTGGGCGGTGGCGTATTGAACAACTGCGCCGTTCCGTCGACCGTGGGGCCCAGATCGTGGCCACCTCGTACGCGGCGCGACGTGAGGTGCAGTCGGTCCTTGAGATCGAGAACCAGGACATCGCCGTGGCCCATCCGGCCGTGGCGATTAAGACGCGCCCGAAGCTGGGTAACTCGCTGTTGGTGAGCGTGACGGGTACGGCCGAACTCTTCTTGGACCTAGCCCCCGAGTTGACCAAACTGGCTAAGGCCCAAGGTTCGCAAGTCGTCGTCCTGGCCAGCCGTGAGGCCGGGGCTCGCTTCAAGGCCGAGTGCCCCGACGTCATTGTTCGTTCCCGCAACCGGGCCCGCCGACTGCTCTGGGAGGCGCACAGCGTGCTGCACCTCTCCGACGGTGCCCGTTTCCCCTCGCTGCCCGTGGCCGCCTTCGCCGCGTCGATTCCCGTGGTCGCCACGTCTACCGACGTAAATCGTGAACTCCTCGAAGGGGCTGCCGATCTGGTGGAGCTCTACGACCACGACGCGATTATCTCAAGCGTGTTACGCAACTTCGCCGACGAGTCCCACCGTCAGCTCTTAGTGGCGGCGGGCAACGTCCGCGCGGTCGACTTCTCGCCCCCCGTAGTGGCCGAGCGGTACGAACGGCTCTATCGTGACGCTGTGGGCGAAAGTAGGGCCAAGTGAAGACGGTAGCCATCAGCGTGGACCAACTTCGTCGTCCCCAGCCGGGCGGCATTGGGACCTACGTTCGAGGCCTGCTCGCCGGAATGCAGGAGCACTACGGCGAGTGGACCGTCCAAGAGGTGGGCCCGCCAATCATCGGTGGTTCACGGTGGGGAACGGTCGCCGAAAAGTTTCGCGGCCGCTACTACGCCGAGCGCTGGGCCAGCTCGGACTTCGGCGTCACGCCCCACGCCACCGTCATTCACGCCACCACCTTCACCGGTCCCTTCGGACCACCACGAGCCGGCACTATTCGCTCGGTCACGGTGCACGACTTGGTCTGGCGCGATCAGCCCCAGAGCACGACCGCTCGAGGTCGCGAGTTCCACGAGTCGAGATTTCAACTGGTGCGTCAACGTGACGACATTCGCATCTTCGTCACGACCCCGGCGATGGCCGAACGGGTCGCGGCCGAGGGAATCGACTCCAGCCGTATTTTCGAAATCACACTCGGTCTCGATCGTGCCAGTGAGTTCAGTGGCGACGCCGCCTCGCGGTTACTGGCCGCCCACGGCATCACTGGGCCCTTCACGCTCTGCGCCGG